>JAIERT010000275.1 GCA_019746735.1 Burkholderiaceae bacterium
CGTCATCGACCAGGATGCCGATGGAGAAGATCAGTGCGAACAGCGAGACGCGGTTGAGCGTGAAGCCCCAGGCCCAGGAGGCGAAGAGCGTGGCGGTGAGCGTGAGGATGACCGCGGCGCCGACGATCACGGCCTCGCGCCGACCCAGGGCCAGGCCCACCAGCAGGATGACCGAGCCAGTGGCAAAGGCCAGCTTGGCGATGAGCTGGTTGGCCTTCTCGGCCGCGGTCTCGCCGTAGTTGCGCGTGACCGTGGCCTCGATGTTGGCGGGGATGAGGGTGTTGCGCAGGGCCTGCACATGCTCGCTCGCGGCGCGCGCCACGTCCACCGCGTTTTCACCGGGCTTCTTGGTCACTGTCAGTGTCACTGCCGGATAGACCTGGCCCGCCTCCGCTCCCGCCTGGGCCGCACCCGGCGTGTACCAGACGTAGCGCTGCGGCTGCTGGGCGCCCATGTCGATGCGTGCGACTTCGCGTAGATAGACCGGCGCGCCCCTGCTGACGCCGACGACGATGCTGCCCACGTCATCGGCCGAGCGCAGGAACTCGCCGGTCTCGACGCTGAGCATCTGCGCGGTGCCGTTCCTGGCCTGGCTGTCGAGCACAGTGCCCGCAGGCATGCCGAAGTTGGCGGCCGCCAGGGTCTGCTTGAGGGTGAGTACGTCGATGCCGCGGGCGCGCATGCGAGTTGGGTCGAGCGACACATGCACCGCGCGGCCCGGGCCGCCCAGCGTGTCCACCTCGCGCGTGCCCGACACGCGCTTGAGTTCGGTTTCCAGCTCGTGGGCGACGCGTTCGAGTTCCTGCGCCGGCGCCCCCTCTTTGCTCCAGAGCGTGACGGCCAACACCGGCACATCATCAATGCCCTTGGGCTTGACGATGGGCGCCAGGGTGCCGAGGTCACGCGGCAGCCAGTCCTGGTTGGCGTTGAGCACGTCGTACAGACGCACCAGGGCTTCGGTACGCGGCACGCCCACCTGGAACTGTACGGTCAGCACGGCCAGGCCTGGGCGGGCCACTGAGTAGGTGTGTTCGATGCCGGCGATCTGGCTCAGCACCTGCTCGGCCGGGCGCGCCACCATGTTCTGCACATCGGCGCTGCTGGCCCCGGGAAAGGGGATCAGCACATTGGCCATGGTGACGTTGATCTGCGGCTCTTCCTCGCGCGGCGTCACCAGCACCGCAAACAGGCCCAGCAGCAGCGCCACCAGGGCCAGTAGGGGTGTGAGCGCGTTGGCCTGAAAGGCCGCAGCGATGCGGCCCGAGATGCCCATGCGTTCCTGCGTGCTCATGGCGGTCCTCAGCGGCTCGCGACCACGGCGCCGGCCAGACCAGCGCGCACGGGGTCGAGCGCCACGCGCTCACCCGCGGCCAGCCCCACCACGATCTCCACACCCTGGTCACCGTGGTCAGCACCCAGGCGCACAGCGCGCAGCACGAAGCCACGCTCGCTGGCCACATAGACGGCCGTCAACTCACCGCGGCGCAGCACGGCCTGGGCTGGCACCACGGTGCGCTGGGCCTGGCCACCGACGAAGCGCACGCGCACCTGTTGGCCCGGCAGCAGCTTCTGTGCGGCGCTCGGCGCGAGATCAAGACGCCAGACCACGGTCTGCGAGACCGGGTCGGCAGCGGGCATGGTGCTGCGCTTGACGGGCTGGACCCAGAGGCTGGCGCCGTTGGCTTCGGTCAGCTGCACCTGCACGTCCTGTGCGGCGCGCGCGCTCTCGGCCTGCGAAGCCGGGATCTGCACCACGGCGCGCAGCGGCTGTGGCGCATAGACCGTGAGCAGGGGCTTGCCCGGCACGGCCAGGTCACCCGCGTCCACATGAGTCTGCAGCACCCAGCCGTCATAGGGTGCGGTCACGCGCGTGTAGCCCTGGCTCAGCGCCGAAGCGCGCGCCCCGGCCGTGGCCTGGCTCTGGCCCGCCTGGGCGGCCTTGTACTGCGTCTCGGCCATGTCCAGCGCAGCCTGACCACCCGGCCCGAGGCCTGGGCCGCGATGGTGCTCTGCTTGACCGGCTCGATCACGCCGTCGATCTCATAGCCGGCGTTCACGGCGCGCGCGCCGATCTGCACCGTAGGCACAGCCACACCGGTCTGCGCACGTACCAGTACCGGGGCTCCGGCCAGAACCGCCAGGCTGACGACAAACGCCAAAGTGGGCAGGGATTTCATGGGCATCTCCATATACTGGTTGCAGTATACATAAATACCCCATGGGGTACAAGTCGCCCCCAGCCGTCACGGCCTTGCCGGGCCTGGACGTCGCCCCTAAGATGGGCCGTCCCTGGCGCTTCGACTGCCCCCATGCCCGCACCCCGCTTTTCCGTCCGGCCCTGGCCGCGGATCCTGGCCCTGCTGCTGTGCGCCACCGCGGCCGCAGCCGCTCCGCCGCCGGCCCCGCTGGATCCGGAGGCCTTTCTGCGTGTGACCGAGGTGGTGGGCGAAGGGGATCTGGACGCGATCCGCGCGCGGGGCTTTCTGCGCGTGCTGGTGGTGGCCAACAAGACGCACTATTTCGTGGACCGGGGTCGCCAGTACGGCATCGCCTACGAACTGCTGCGCGAGTTCGAGCAGCAGCTCAACCGTGACTTCCCGCGCAAGCGCAAGAAATATCTGCCGGTGGTGTTCATCCCCGTGCACCGCGACGAGGTCCTGACCCGGCTGCAGCAGGGACGCGGCGACCTGGCCGTGGCCAACCTCACAGTCACACCGGAGCGCGCCCGGCAAGTCGATTTCTCCATCCCCTTCATCCGCGATGTGCGGGAAATCCTGGTGGCAGCCCCGACGTCCCTCATGGTCGATGCGCTGGAACAGCTGGCCGGCCACACGGTGATGGTGCGCAAGTCCTCGAGCTACTACGCCCGCCTGCAGACCCTGAACGAGGACCTGCGCCAACGCCAGCTGCCACCGATCAAGATCCTGGAAGCCGCCGAGCATCTGGAGGCGGAGGACCTGCTGGAGATGCTCAATGCCAGCCTGATCGACTACAGCTTCGTGGACGAGCACATCGGCCAGGCCTGGGCGCCGGTCTTCCGCCATGTGCGCCTGCACCCGGAAGTCAGTCTGGCCAGCGGCCAGCAGATCGCCTGGGCGATCCGCCGCGGCGCCCCGGAGCTCAAGCAGCAGGTCGACGCCTTTCTCGACACGCGGCGTGAAGGCACGCTGACGGGCAACACCGTGCTGCAGCGCTACCTGGAGAACAGCCGGTGGGTGCACAACGCCATCTCCAGGCAGGAGCTGGCCCGCTTCAATCGCACCATCGCCTACTTCCGCAAGTACGCAGCGCGCTACAGCTTCGACCCGCTGATGCTGGCCGCCCAGGGCTACCAGGAGTCGGGCCTGGACCAGAGCCGGCGCAGCCCGGCCGGTGCCATCGGGGTCATGCAGATCATGCCGGAGACGGGGCGCGCCATGCGTGTGGGCGACATCCGCCAGGAGGAACCCAACATCCATGCCGGCGCCAAGTACATGCGCCTGCTCATCGACCGCCATTTCAACGAACCCGGGCTGGATGATTTCAACCGCACGCTGTTTGCCTTCGCTGCCTACAACGCCGGCCCCACCCGGGTGGCGCAGCTGCGCCAGGAGGCCGCAAGCCGCGGGCTGGACCCCAACCGCTGGTTCCAGCATGTCGAGACCATCGCGGCCCTGCGCATTGGCCGCGAGACCACGCAGTACGTGGCCAACATTTCCAAGTACTACATCGCCTACCGCCTGATCGCCGAGCAAAACCGGGACGGGCTCAACAGCGAATCGCGCTGACCGCTGGGCAGCGGGCATGAAAAACCCCGCCGACCTTGCGGTGGGCGGGGTTCGGCAACGCGGGACGGCGGCCCTTTCAGAACGGGATGTCGTCGTCCATGTCGTCGAAGCCGCTGGAAGCCTTGGCCGGGGCCTGGCGCGGGGCGCTGGCCGCCGGGCGCGGGGCCGGAGCGGCGCTGC
>JAIERT010000369.1 GCA_019746735.1 Burkholderiaceae bacterium
CGCCCTACCGCGGCAGCGCGCCCATGATGGGCGACATGCTGGGCAACCAGATCGCCGCGGGCGTGGGCTCGGTGCCCGACTTCATCGAGAACCACAAGGCCGGCAAGATCCGCATCGTGGCCGTGATCGGCGCCAAGCGCCAGGCCACGCTGCCGGATGTGCCGACCTTCAGCGAGCTGGGCCTGACCGGCTTCGAGGACCTGCCCTACTACGGCCTGTTCGCGCCCAAGGGCACGCCCAAGGCCACGCTGGAGCGCTATTCCGCCGCCGTAGCCAAGGTCATCGCCCTGCCCGAGGTGAACGAACGTCTGACGGCCATGGGACTGACCGTGGGCCACATGAGTGGCGAGCAGCTCGCCAGCCGCGAGCGCGCCTACAGCCAGACCTGGGCCAGGATCATCAAGGCCAGCGGCTTCCAGGCCCAGTGAGACCGTCTGCTCAGGCGGTCTTGAACACACTGACCGCCTGCACCAGCTCCTGCGCCTGATGGCGCAGGCTGGAGGCGGCCGCGGCCATCTCCTCGACCAGCGCGGCGTTCTGCTGCGTGGTCTGGTCCATGTTGGTGATGGCCTCGCCGACCTGGGCCACGCCGGCGCTCTGCTCGCCGCTGGCCGTGCTGATCTCGCCCACGATGTCGGCTACGCGCTTGATGGCCGTGACCACTTCATTCATGGTGGCGCCGGCCTGGTCGACCAGGGCCGTGCCCTGCGTGACCTGGGTGACGCTGTTGTCGATCAGGGCCTTGATCTCCTTGGCGGCTTCGGCGCTGCGGCCCGCCAGGGCGCGCACCTCGGCAGCCACCACGGCAAAGCCCCGGCCCTGCTCACCCGCGCGCGCGGCCTCCACCGCCGCGTTGAGCGCCAGGATGTTGGTCTGGAAGGCGATGCCGTCGATCACGCCGATGATGTCGGCGATCTTGCGCGAACTGTCGTTGATGCCCTTCATGGTGCCGACCACCTGGGCCACGACCTCACCGCCGCGAGCGGCCACGCCCGAGGCGTTCTGCGCCATCTGGTTGGCCTGGCGCGCGTTGTCGGCGTTCTGCCGCACGGTGGAGCCCACCTCTTCCATGGACGCTGCGGTTTGCTCCAGCGCACTGGCCTGGCTTTCGGTGCGGGCTGACAGATCGGTATTGCCCTGGGCGATCTGGGCGCTGGCCGTGGCCACGCTCTCGCTGCCCTGGCGCACGGTCTGGACCACCTCGGTCAGGCCGCTGCCGATGCGGTTCATCGCATCCATCAGCTGGCCCAGCTCGTCGCCCCGGTCGCTTTGCATGCGCACGCTCAGGTCGCCCTGGGCCAGGGCCTGGGCGGTGCCCGTGGCCTGCACGAGCGGGCGGATGACCAGGCGGCCGATGACGACGTACAACGCGCCCGACACCAGCAGGACCAGCACGCCCCCGAGGACGCCAAAGAGGTTGCGCAGGCCGCGCACCTCGGCGCTGAATTCGTCCACGTAGGCGCCGCCCACGATCACCCATTCCCAGCCCTTGAAGTGGGTGTAGGCCGCGAGCTTCTCGCGCGCCCGCCCTTCGTTCATATAAGGGTAGCTGGTCACACCGTTCTTGCTTTCCAGGATGTCCTTGATGTATTCGCGGCCCGAGGCATCCTTCTGGCCCAGAACGTTCTTGCCTTCCTCCGTCGGGTGCACGACGTAGTTGCCCAGATTGGGGCCGGGCCGGGCGTCGAGGACGTAGAAGTAGCCCGTCTTGCCGATCTTGAGGCCGCGGATGGTGTCCTTGAGCTGCTTGAGGTAGTCGCTGTAGTCCAGGCCGATGAAGGACAGGCCGATGACCTGCCCCTGCGCGTTGCGGATCGGGTCGTACTGGGTGATGTAGGGCTTGCCGAACAGCACGGCCGGCCCGGCATAGGTCTTGCCCTCGAGCGTGGCCTTGTAGCCCGGGTGGGCGCGATCGAGCAGGGTGCCGATGGCGCGCGCGCCCTTGTCGGTCTTGAGCGAGGTGGTGACACGGATGAAGTCGTCACCGGTCTTGGCGAAGATCGTAGCGACCGCGCCGGTGGCCTGGGTGAACTGGTCGACCAGGGCGAAGTCCATGTTCAGCACCTGGTCGTTGAGCTTGAGCGTGGGTGCGGGCTTGCCGTTGACTTCGGTGATCGCGGGATCGAGCACGAAGCGTCCCTCCAGCCGGTTCTGCAGGGCCTTGGCCAGGGCCGCGGCGCGCAGGCGCAGGTCGCGGTCCGAGGCATCGATCATGCTTACGATGAGTTGGGTGTTGCTCGCCACCTCCTCGCTGGCGCGCTCTTCCACCGAATCCATGAGCGCCAGGCTGATGGCCAGCACGAAGGCCAGAAAGACCGCGCCCACCACGGCCAGCACGCTCAGGGCCAGTTTGACGGCCAGACTCAGATCGCGCCAGCGGGCGCCTTGCATCAGGCTCATGGGCTCTTCCTTGGATGGGTTGGTGTTTTTGGTTTCGAGATCCCTGGCGATATTCTGCCCAGCTTCGAACACGGTGCATAGCTGGAAAAAGCAAGGAACTCCATCCTTTTCATTCGGAGTGACAGGCGCGGTTGACGTCCGTTACGACAAGCGTTACCGTGATCAGGATCGCCAACGGACCGCTCATGTCATCCGAACTGCTGCGCATCCCCGCCGACGACGTGCACATCGAGGGACTGCTCGAACTGCCCGGCGATGCGCGCGGCGTGGTGCTGTTTGCGCACGGCAGCGGCAGCAGCCGCCACAGCCCGCGCAACGCCCATGTGGCCAGGGTCCTGCACGCGCAGGGCACGGGCACCCTGCTGCTGGATCTGCTGACGCTGGTGGAAGACCTGGACTACCACACGCGCTTCGACATCACCCTGCTCACGCACCGCCTGCTCATCGCCACGGCCTACGTGATGCTGCACACGCCCGCGAGCCGGCATCTGCCCATCGCCTATTTCGGCGCCAGCACGGGCGCGGCCGCCGCGCTGCAGGCGGCCGCTGCGCTGGGGGACAAGGTGCAGGCCGTGGTCTCGCGCGGCGGTCGCGCGGACCTGGCCGGCACGCACGAGCTGGCCAAGGTGACCGCGCCCACGCTGCTGCTGGTCGGCGGCGCCGACACCGAGGTGCTGGCGCTCAACCGCGAGGCGTACGCCCGGCTGCGCTGCGAGAAGGAGCTGATCGTGGTGCCGGGCGCCAGCCATCTGTTCGAGGAGGCCGGGGCACTGGACGAGGTGGCGCGCCAGGCCGCGGACTGGTTCAGCCGTCACTGGCGCTAGCGGCTCAGCCCTTGAGCAGCGCGATGACGTCCTCGTCCTCGACCTGGTCGAAGTTGCGGTAGAACTGCCCGACCGCCTGGAACTCCTCCGGCGCCTCCAGACAGACCACCTCGTCGGCCAGCGGCCGCACCCTGTCCAGCGTCTCCGGGGGCGCGACCGGGACCGCGCAGACCAGCCGCGCTGGTTTCTGCTGGCGCAGGCCGTGCAGCGCGGCGATCATGGTCGCGCCGGTGGCCAGGCCGTCGTCGACCACGATGACGGTGCGGCCTGCGGGGTCGATGTGCGGACGCAGCGGCGTGTACTGGGCGCGCCGCGCCCGGATGATGCGCAGCTGGCGCTGCTTCTCGGCCTCGAGGTGCTGCGCATCGGCGCCGGCACTGGCCGCGAAGGGCGCCACATAGGTCCAGCCGGTCTCGTCGACCGAGCCGACGGCGAGCTCGGGCTGCCAGGGTGCGCGCAGCTTGCGCACCAGCACCACGTCGAAATCACCCTCGAGCGCGGTGGCGATGACGCGCGCCATGGGCACGGCGCCCCGTGGAATGGCCAGCACGAGCGGGTGCTGACCGCGATAGGCCTGCAGGCGCGCAGCCAGCCGCTGCGCGGCATCGAGTCGGTCCTGGAACATGGTGTCGCTCCACAGCACAATCGAACCATGGCATTGGAGCACGAAGTCGCGCTGATCGGGGCCCCCTCGGACGCCGGCGCCGGCCAGCCCGGGGGCCGCGACGGCCCTGCCGCCCTGCGCGCGGCCGGCCTGCAGGACGCGCTGCAGAGGGC
>JAIERT010000175.1 GCA_019746735.1 Burkholderiaceae bacterium
GAGCAGTTCCAGCACCACGAGCACCAGCACCAGCAGGCCCATGCTGCCGATGCGCCGGTCCCAGCAGGTCAGCGAGGACGCGAGGTCCGGCGTCTGGCCCTGCTCGCGCCGGCGACTGACCTCGTACAGGCCCATGGCCAGGAAGGGCCCGACGAGCAGGCAGCCCGAAACCAGGGACATGGTGTATTCAGGCAGATGGCGGAACACCGCGCCCAGGGTCAACGCCATGCCCCAGAAGCACAGGCCGTAGAACAGCGCCACGCCCATGGCCGAACCCATGTCGCGCCAGCCGCGCGCCAGCCAGCGCAACGGATCGACAAAGGACAGGGCCACGATCTCGCGCCGCGGCCCCACGGGCGGCGGCGGGATGTAGGGATCGGGGTTGACCGGCAGGCCGCTGCGGTCTTCGGACACGTCGCTCATGGCAGCAAGAGTAGTGGCGTCCCCCCTGCCCTGTCGACTCAGGAAAACACCAGTCGGAATTGATATGCGTCAAGCCAGTGCTGACAGGGCCTGCGCCAGATCGGCCTGCAGATCCTCCACGGCTTCGAGCCCGACCGAGAAACGCACCAGCGTGCCGCGCGCCAGATGGGCCGGCCAGGCCTGGCGTGCCTGGGCCAGGTTGTAGGGCACGACCAGGCTCACGGGCCCGCCCCAGCTGTAGCCCAGGCGAAACAGGCGCAAGGCATCGCAGAAGGCGTCGACCTGCGGCGTGCTGTAGCGCTCGGGCAAGACCACGCTGAAGAGACCGGCGGCGCGGCCCTCGACCTCGCCGCAGAGCGACTTCCAGTGCGCGTGCCCGGGCGAAGTCGGCAGCGCCGGGTGCAGCACCTGGGCGACCTCGGGGCGCGTGCCACACCAGCGCGCCAGCGCGCGCGTGGCGCGGTCGTGCGCGGCGTAGCGCAGCGCGATGCTGGGCAACGCACGCAGCACGGCCTCGACGTCGTTCATGCCCACGCCCAGGCCCAGGCGCATATGGGTGAGCTTGAGGTGGATGTGCAGGGCGGGATCGCGCGTGACGATGGCACCCATGAGCACGTCGCCCCCGCCGCTCGGGTACTTGGTCAGCGCATGGATGGTCAGGTCCACACCCTGCCCGGCCCCGAGTTCAAAGGCGTTGAAGGCCAGACCCGCGCCCCAGGTGTTGTCGAGCGCGCAGCGCACGCCGGCCCCGCCGTTGGCCGCACGGCAGATGCGCACGAGCTCGGGCAGGTCGGGGAATTCCAGCGTGACCGAGCCCGCGGCTTCGAGCCAGACCAGCTGGGTCCTGGGACTGATGCGGCGCGCGAGATCCTGCGGGTCCATGGGGTCGTAGATCTGGTAGGTGATGCCCCAGCCGCGCAACTCGCCGTCGGCCAGGGCCTTGCTCGGGCCGTAGGCGTTGTCGGGGATCAGCACCTCGTCGCCGCTGCGCAGCAACGAAAGCGCCACGGTGGCAATCGCCGCCAGGCCGCTGGGCACGAGCAGGCACTGCGCCCCGCCCTCGAGCGTGGCGATGCGCTCTTCGAGCAGGTAACTCGTGGGTGTGCCGTGCAGGCCGTAGGTGTAGGCCGTCTTGTCCTTCCACTCCCGGCTGCGCATGGCCGCGACATTGGGAAAGAACACCGTCGAGGCCTTGTGGACGCCGGGCAGCGGCGCCTCGAAGCCTGCGGGCGGGACGTAGGAGTGGTGGATCAGGCCGGTGGTCTTGTCGCTCATGGTCCGCAAAGCATAGCGCGGACCGAGAAGACTGATGCGCGGGACACCGTGGAACCGGCTTGGGGCCTGCTAACGCGAATTTCTCGCGATGCGTTGCGGATCAAAAAGGCTATGCGGTAGGCGCTTGGACGCTGGCGGGGTAGCCCCCGCCAAGTCCGCGCAACACCCCGCATAGCCTTTTTGGCCGCAACCCGAAGGGAACAGGGTGCAAACGGCGCCACTCGTTGTTGCACTCCTAGCCCAGACGGCCAGTCTGGGCGTCGTCGCGCGCCTAGATTGGCACCGTTTGCACCCTGTTCGCACGCGAGAAATTCACGTTAGCAGGCCCTTGGCCACTGGTGTCGCCCCTGCAAGGGGGTGGCGAAGCGCGCGTAGAGCGCGCAGCCTGGGGTGAGCCTAGTTCAGACTTTCCACTTTTCGAGGACGTCCTCGATGTTCATGCGGTCGTAGACCTCGAAGGGCTGATGGATCCAGGGATTGGTCGGAAGGTACTCGACCGAGTAGTCCGGCTGAAAGGCCGAGACGCCCTTGGTCCAGATTACGGCCGTACGCAGCTCGGTGATGGGCGCATAGCGCTCGCGCAGCATCTGGACCACGGCCTGCAGGGTGTGACCCGAGTCGGCCAGGTCGTCGACCAGCAGCACGCGCCCGGCGATCTCGCCTTGGGGCGTGGTGATGTACTTGGCGATGTCCAGATGGCCCTGCGTGGTGCCGGCATTGGCACGGTAGGAGCTCGTGGACATGATGGCCAGGGGCTTGTTGAAGATGCGCGAGAGGATGTCGCCCGGGCGCATGCCACCGCGCGCCAGGCAGAGGATGGTGTCGAAAGCCCAGCCCGACTGGTGGATCTTGATGGCCAGCTTCTCGACCAGGTTGTGGTACTCGCCGTAGCTCACGTACAGGTGCTTGCCATCTTCAGTCAACATCCGGTCGCTCCTCTTTGAATAGCTATTGGTTCAGGACTCAAGCCACGTAAGGGTGGCGCATCATGATCGTGTGATCACGGTCCGGGCTGGTCGAGATGATGTGGATGGGCACGCCGGTGACCTGCTCGATGCGCTGCAGGTACAGGCGCGCGTTGACCGGCAGCTTGTCGTAGTCGGTCACGCCCACGGTGCTGTCGCTCCAGCCGGGCAGGGTCTCGTAGATGGGCTTGCAGCGGGCGATCTCGTCGGCGCCCATGGGCAGGATGTCGATGACTTCGCCATCGAGCTCGTAGCCGGTGCACAGCTGCAGCTCCTTGAGGCCGTCGAGCACGTCGAGCTTGGTCAGGCACATGCCGGTCAGGCCGTTGACCTGGGCGCTGCGCTTGAGCAGCGCGGCGTCGAACCAGCCGCAGCGGCGCGAGCGGCCCGTGGTCACACCCTTCTCGGCGCCCACGGTGCTCATGTGGTAGCCCGGTGTGCCCGGGGTTTCCCAGTCGAGCTCGGTCGGGAAGGGGCCACCGCCCACGCGCGTGCAGTAGGCCTTGGTGATGCCCAGGATGTAGTGCAGCAGGTTGGGGCCCACGCCGGAACCCGCCGCGGCATTGCCCGCCACGCAGTTGCTGGAGGTGACATAGGGGTAGGTGCCGTGGTCCACGTCCAGCAGCGTTCCCTGCGCGCCTTCGAACAGCAGGTTCTGGCCGTGCAGGTGCGCTTCATTGAGCTCGCGCGAGACGTCGGCCATCATGGGCTTGAGCATGGCCGCATGGCGCATGGCCTCGGCGTAGACCGGCTCGAACTGCACCTCGCCGTTCTGGATGTAGGGCTTGAGCGCGTCGGGAAAGACGAAGTTCTTGCACTTCAGGAAGGTGGACAGCACGTGGTTGTGCAGGCTCAGCAGTTCCTTGAGCTTGGCGGCGAAACGGTCCGGGTACTTGAGGTCCTGCACGCGCAGGGCGCGGCGGGCGATCTTGTCTTCGTAGGCCGGGCCGATGCCGCGGCCCGTGGTGCCGATCTTCTCGGTGCCGCCCTGCTCGCGGGCGGCTTCACGGGCCACGTCCAGCGCGGTGTGGAAGGGCAGGATCAGCGGACAGGCCTCGGAGATGCGCAGGCGCGAACGCACCTCGACACCGGCCTTCTCCAGGCCTTCGATCTCTTCGAAGAGCTTGGCGGCCGAGAGCACCACGCCGTTGCCGATATAGCACTTGACGCCCGGGCGCATGATGCCGCTGGGGATGAGGTGCAGGGCCGTCTTGACGCCGTTGATCACCAGCGTGTGGCCGGCGTTGTGGCCGCCCTGGAAGCGCACCACGCCCTGGGCGCTTTCGGTGAGCCAGTCCACCAGCTTGCCCTTGCCTTCGTCACCCCACTGGGTGCCCACGACGACGACGTTGCGTCCTT
>JAIERT010000257.1 GCA_019746735.1 Burkholderiaceae bacterium
CCGCCAAGCTGGCCGATGTGGACTTCGCCGTGGAGAAGGTGCGCGTGCAGCGCGCCCATGTGAACTACCGCGACGAAGCCGCGGACCTGAACCTGGCCCTGCAGGACCTGGAGCTCGAGACCGGCCGCCTGGCCGACGCCACCGCCGGCCGCATCGACGCACGCTTCCAGCTCGTCTCCGCGCAACCACGGCTGGACACGCGCGTGCGCCTCGGCGGCCACCTTCTCTACGAACACCTGGGCCAGCGCTACCAGTTCAAGGATGTCGAGGCGCGCGCCCAAGGCCAGGTCGCCGGCTGGAGCGCGCTGGACCTGGACCTGCGCGGCTCGCTCAGCGCCCAGCCCGTGCTGCACCTGCTGAACCTGCAGCAACTCGATGCCATCGTGCGCGGCCCCTGGGCCGGGCAGAGCGCCGAGCTACGCCTGCGCGCCGACCAGCTCAAGCTCGAAGCCGGCCAATGGCAGGGCAAGGCGCTCAAGCTCGATGCCAAGCTGCAGCAGCAGGACCGCCAGCTGCAGGCCGCGCTCGAGGTGCCCGCCCTGCAGAGCCGCGAGCAGACCCTGCGCAGCGAAGGCCTGCAGGCCACGCTGGCGCTGGAGCAGGGCAGCACCCGCCTGCAGGCCCAGCTGGCCGGCCCCGCCGTGCTCGACTACGCCGCGCGCCAGCTGCAACTGCCCAGCCTCAATGGCCTGTGGAACGCCAGCCATGCACTGCTCGCGGGCAAGCTCATCGCCACGCGCTTCAGCGGCCAGCTGCTCGCCGACTGGGGCCGGCAGAACGCGCGCCTGGACTTCAAGACCGAGATCGAAGACAGCGCGCTCAGCGGCGAGGTGCAGCTGCAGGACTTCAACACCCCGGCCTGGACCTTCGACGTCCAGGCCACCCGACTCGACCTGGACCGCCACCTCGTGAACGACTGGCCTGCACGCCTGCAGGCCGGCACCCAGGTGCAGGACTGGCGCGCGCTGCAGGGCCTGAACCTGCGCGGCCGCCTGCGCACCGACGAGCTGCGCGCGGCCCGCCTGCAGGCCAGCGCGGTCAACATCGGCCTGCGCGCCGCGGCCGGCACCCTCACCATCGAACCCATGGAAGCGCAGCTCTACGGTGGCACCTTTCAGGGCGAACTCAGCCTGGGCGCCATCGCCGAGGTCACTGGCCCCGCCAGCGCCGTGCACCTGGCCACGCGGCAGAAATTCAGCAACGTAGCCGCCGAGGCCCTGCTGGCCCTGCTGCCCGGCGGCGAAGGGCGACTCAGCGGCAAGGGCCAGCTCATGCTGGACCTGCAGGCCCAGGGCGCAGACCTCGTGGCGCTGCGCCAGTCGCTCACGGGCACGGCCAGCGTGGCGCTGACGCGCGGCACGCTGGCCGGCATCGACCTGCCCGAGGCCCTGCTGGCCGCACGCGATCTGCTGGGCCAGGGCGACATGGTGCAGCAGGACAGGCTGCGCCTGAGCGAAGAGACGGCCTACAACGAACTCAAGGCCAGCTGGCAGATCGCCGACGGCCAGGCCCGCAGCAGCGACCTGCTGCTCAAGACCCCCGCGCTCCATTGCCGGGGCGAGCTGCTCTACACGCTGGAGAGCGGCGAGGTGGAAGCGCAGCTCCGCGCCCAGGTGCTGCCCGGCCTCAAGCGCGCCACGGGCGGCGAACTGGCCGAGCTCGCGGGCATCAGCGTGCCGATGCAGATCAGCGGCCCCTGGGCCAGCGCCGAGTTGCGCTACCTGCTGGGTGAGGCCAGCGGCGCGGCGCTGGCGCAGCTGCAACGCACACGCCCCGCGCGTGTCGCCCCCGAAACCGCCGCGGGCAGCGCCGAAGCCGGCAGCACCGTCAACACCAGCACCGCCAAGTGAACGCGGGCGACGCGCAGCCGCAGCGCCCGCCTGCTTGCGCGCATCCGGGGCGCCGGTGAGAATGGGCCATGCAAAGCAAGACCTTCACCAGCGGCCGCATCCGCCGCGCCGACTACGACGAGACAACCCAGCAGCTGGACCTGCACTGGGACAGCAAGACCGTGCTGGCCTACAAGCAGGTGCCGCAGGAGGTGTTTCGCCGCCTGTGCGCCGCGCCGAACCCGACGACGTATTGGGAAGACCGGATTGCGGAGGAGTATCCGAAGGGGACGCCGATGGGCAAGAGCTCAGTAGCTGACGATGCGGCGCAGAAGTTTCGGGATTTGTTTGGCAGGATGTAGCAATTTCGTATGTTGGAACTCGTCTATGGTTGATCATGAATCGCCCGTCGGAGCGGGGAAACGTATATGACTGAAGATGCTGGCGACGCCAGTCGAGGTTATTCGACGGAGCAAATCTCACAATTCGAGAAGAGATTGCAAGAGCTCCGCAATGAAACTGCTGGCGTTCAGCTCATCTCGCATGACCTTTCGCAACTGCTTACAAAAGGTCGTGCTCGGGTTTATGCCAACGAGGGAGTAGGGCGCAGAATAAAGCTGATCGCTCGAAGCGCAGAGAACGTATTCAAGTCCTATCCACCAGGAGTAGCGGAATTGATGACACCAGAGGATTGCGATGACGTTGCCATTCAACTCCATGCGTTTGCAATTAATGTGTATGCGATCCTAGATAACATAGCCTGGGTATGTATGCTCGAAGCAGGAGGTGACTTGCCACCGCTAAAGGTCGGGCTTTTCAAGCAGTCATGCCAGCCGTATCTTCCGCCAGATCTTCTTGCTTACGTACAGCAAGACAGCGCGAAGGAATGGTTTAACCAGTATGGGAAGGTGTACCGCGACTCGACAGCACATCGGATACCCATCTATCTGCCTTCTCGTGCCTATACACCCGAAGAGAGTAAACAGTTCACAGAACTGCACACTCGATCACACCAACTTTTGATAGAGGCATCTCAAATTATGGTGCAGGACAGGGTGCGTGGTCTCGAATTACTTGACGCTCACGAAGCGTTACTTCGTCAGAAAGAGCATATCGGCTCAAACAGCCTGCTAGTTGCTCTTTCGCTCAATGAGCAAACCCCCATTCCGCCTGTCTATATGCATCCACAAATCTTGTGTGATTGGGGTTTGGCGAATGAGGTTGTACGTAAATTTGATAACGCAATGCGAAAACACTACGGATGGCCAATTCGAAATTTTCCGCAAGTGGTTGTGAGTTAATTAGGCGAGGAAATCAAGTTCTGTCGGACATCGCCATTCACGAGTAAAGCAGAACTCAAAATCGTTCCGGCAAGTACATCGAGACTTACTCCAACTTCTTCTTCTACCTTCAGCGTCAACATCGGATCCGCCCGCGTCCGCCCGCGGTTCACCGCCACCACTGACTTGCCCGCCGTCACCGCCTCCTCCACGAAGCGGTAACCCGAATACACCATCAGCGAGGAGCCAGCCACGAGCACCGCATCCGCCTGCGACAGCGCTTCCCGCACCGCCGCCACGCGATCCCGCGGCACACCTTCCCCGAAGAACACCACATCGGGCTTGAGCATCCCGCCGCAGGCCGAGCAATCCGGCACCTCAAAGGCCGCGAAGTCCCGCCCCTCCAGATCGGCGTCGCCATCGGCCAGGCTGCGCGCGTCGAGCGCCAGCCAGTCTGGGTTGCGCGCCATCAGTTCTTCTTGCAAATCACGGCGCGGGGAACGCACCCCGCAGCCCAGGCAACAGACGGTGTCAATGCGGCCATGCAGGTCCACCACCTTGGCGCTGCCGGCAGCCTGGTGCAGGCCGTCGACGTTCTGCGTCACGAGCAGGTTGATGCGCCCCGCACGTTCGAGTTGCGCCAGCGCATGATGCGCGGCCGTGGGTTGGGCATGGGCCATGGTGCGCCAGCCCAGCATGCTGCGGGCCCAGTAGCGCTTGCGCGCCACCGGGTCGCCTGTGAAGACGTGGAAGCGCATGGGTTCGCGCTGTTTCCAGGCGCCGTTCTCGTCGCGGTAGTCGGGGATGCCGGCGGCGGTGCTGCAGCCGGCGCCAGTGATGACGAGCAGGCGCGGGTGCTGGTGCACGAAATCGATCAGGGGCTGCAGATCGCTCATGCGCCGATTGTGCGGACTTTGCGTGACGGCTGCAGGCCGAGGGGCATGCCCATGAACAACGGCGCCCGCAGGCGCCGTTGTTCTCCTCAGGTCCTTGTCAGATCAGGCCGCAGCCTTGACCTTCAGGCGCCAGGCGTGCAGCAGCGGCTCGGTGTAGCCGCTGGGCTGCTCCAGGCCCTTGAAGACCA
>JAIERT010000076.1 GCA_019746735.1 Burkholderiaceae bacterium
GGCCGGGTTGTCGCCCACCAGCACCACGGCGAGGCCAGGCGTGATGCCCCGGGCCTTGAGGGCGGCGGCGCGTTGAGACACGTCGGCGCGCAGCTGTTTGGACAAGGCCACACCATCTATCAGTTTTGCAGTCATATCTTGCTTCGTCTTCGTTCAAGTAAAAACGCCCGCGAGGGCGGGCGTCAATGTGTTGGTGGGGGCTCAGGCCTTGGCCGCCGCCGCCTGACCGAGGGCGATCTTCAGCAGGTCGGCCACGGTATTGGCGTTGAGTTTCTCCATGATGTTGGCGCGGTGCGCCTCCACCGTCTTGATGCTGATGCCCAGATCGTCGGCAATCTGCTTGTTCAGGCGGCCGGCGACGATGCGCTCCAGCACCTGGCTCTCGCGCAGCGTGAGCTTGGACAGCAGGGCGTCTCGGCTGGCGGCCTGCTGGTGCACGCTGAAGGTCTCCCGGGCCCGCTCGAGCATGCGCTCGACCAGATCCACCAGCTGGTCTTCCTTGAAGGGCTTCTGGATGAAGTCCATGGCACCCTTTTTCATGGTGTCGACGGCCATGGGCACGTCGCCGTGGCCGGTGATGAAGACCACGGGCAAGGGTGAGTGGCTCTCCAGGAGGCGGTTCTGCAGCTCCAGACCCGTCATGCCTTCCATGCGGATGTCGACGATCAGACAGGCCACTTCGCGCGGGTCATAGCGGCTCAGGAAGGATTCGGCGGAGTCGAAGCAGCGGACCCGGTAGTCCTTGCCTTCCAGCAGCCATTGCAGGGAATCTCGTACGGCCTCGTCGTCATCGACGACATACACGGTGCCTTTTTTGGGAATCAGACTCATGTTCAACCTGACATTTTCTCTGTGGGTGCTTGCGTTGCCGGCAACCCGGTCGACTTGCCGTCCATCGGAAGCCAGAAGGAGAAGCGGCAGCCGGTCACTTCGGAGCCATTGTAGAGGTTCTCGGCCTTCATCCGACCCTGGTGCGACTCGACGATTGAGCGGCACAGCGACAGGCCGATGCCCATGCCCTCGGCCTTGGTGGTGTGGAAGGCTTCGTAGAGCCGCTCCATCACTTCGGGCGGGATGCCGCGGCCTGTGTCGGTCACCGTGAATTCGACCACCGGCCGGCCTTCGACGACAGCGCGCAGCACGTGCAGCTCCACCCGACGCTGCTGCGGCGGGCGCTGGGCCTGCACGATGGCTTCGGCCGCGTTCTTGAGCAGGTTGACCAGCACCTGCTCGATCAGGATGGGGTCCACCACCAGCGGCGGCAGATCGGCGGTGTAATGGCTCAGGCGCACGTTGAAGCGGCGCAGCTCGATCTCGGCCAGCTCCACCGCCTCGCTGACCATGACCGCCACCTCGGAAGGTGTGCGGTTGGGCTCGCTGCGCTTCACGAAGGCGCGGATGCGCTGGATGATCTGGCCGGCGCGCTGGGCCTGCTTGGCGGTCTTCTCCAGCGCACCCAGCAGGTCCTCTTCCGAGATCTGCCGGGACTTGATGCGCGAGACCATGCCATTGCAATAGTTGTTGATGGCCGTCAGCGGCTGGTTGAGCTCGTGCGCCACGCTCGACGCCATCTCGCCCATGGTGATCAGACGGCTGGCCGTCTGGGCCCGCTCGGCCTGGGCGGAGGCCTGGGCCTCGGCCAGGCGACGCGGTGTGATGTCGGTGGCGATCACCATCTGGGCCAGGCGCCCGTCCACCCAGGTCAGGTACCGCGTGCGGACCTCCAGCCACTTGCCCAGCTCCTCGACGTAGAGCTCGGCGTTCTCCGCCTCGGCGTCGGGCAGGCTGCTGGTGGGCATGCCGACCAGACCGTCCACGGCGTCGTGGCTGTCCTCGGTGCTGACCCGGGGCGGAACACCCGCCTGGCTGGAGAGCAGGGCATGACCATGGCTCTGGTCGCTGAACCAGAGCCGGTACATCTTGTTGGCGAACAGCAGCTCGTCGCTGCCCAGCGGGGCCACCGAGACCGAGGCGTCCAGCGCCTCCAGCACCGTGGTGAAGCGCTCGTACGAGGCGTAGAGCTGCTCGCGCACACGGTTGGGCTCGGTGATGTCGGTCATCGAGGTCATCCAGCCGGTCTGCAGGCCGCGTGCGTCGATCAGGGGCGAGACATAGATGCGCGCGTCGAACAGCGTGCCGTCCTTGCGCTTGACGCGCACCTGGAAGCCGCCGGGCGTGACACGCCCGGTCAGTTCGTCCTCCAGCCGCGCGGCCAGCATCTCGCGGTCCTCTTCCGGCCAGTAGGGGAAAGGCGCGGTGCAGCCCACCAGCTCGCGTTCGCTCCAGCCTGTCATCTGGCAGAAGGCCGCGTTGACGTAGGTGATGCGCCCCTGCAGGTCCAGCGCGCGCATGCCCGTGGGCATGGAGTTTTCCATCGCGCGGCGGAAGTTGGTCTCCAGCACCAGCGCCTGCTGAGCCTGCATGCGTCGGCGTGTGTGACGCCAGTTGGCGATCAGCATCCAGGCGGTCATCACGCTGAGCGTGCCCACCAGCCAGAACAGGCCGCTGCCGATCACGCCCAGCGAGGCACGGTAGGCCTGGGCATGGAGCATCAGACCGTTGCCCACCGGGGAGACGGGAACCTCGTATTCGTTGGGGTGGGTGGCCCAGCCCATCCAGGGGCCGGTGCGGTTGCGCTTGGGCGCGCTGCTGCCGGCCAGGACCTCTCCGCGTGAATCGCGCAGGGATACGGCGTAGCGCGCCGAGACCTCGGAGGGCACGCCGTAACGATAGAGCGTGTCGAGCGAGTATTCCGCAAGCACCACACCGGCAAAGCTCGTGCGGGTGTGCAGGGGCAGGTGCAGTTCCAGCAGGGCCGTGCCGTCGGGTGACGCGGCACGCTGCACGTAGATGGGTTGTCGCAGTTCGCGCGCCAGGGCGTAGGCATTTTCCGTCTCGGTTGGCTTGGCCGGACGCACACCATTGCGTGTGGCGCTCTGGGCCAGGCCCTGCGCCAGCGTCGGATTGCCCTGGCTGGCGCGCAGGCGCAGCCTTTCGTCTACCCAGCTCAGGCCCTGCAGCTCGGGGTACTGGTTGAGCAGCACATTGGCGCGGTTGCGGAACTGCTCTGCGTCAAGCTCCTGATTGGAAACCTGCTGCGCCAGTCGCACCAGTTCTTCCTGGCGTTCGAGCAGGCGCAGGCGGACGCGCTGCTGGGCGTATTCGACGTCGCGGCGCACGGCTTCCTGTTCGCGCTCCATTTCTTCCAGGCGCAGGTAGCCGAAAGCGGCCACGATGGCGGCAAAGAAGAGCAGCACGGCGACCAGAGGCGCCAGCATCGCGTAGCGGTCCTGGCGGTGGGGAGATTGCTGGCGCCACCAGGAGCGCAGACGCTGGGCGGCCGGAAGTTCGCGCAGGCGGGGCAGCAGTCGGGTCAGGGCTTGGAGCATGTGTGCCGCAAGTGTATTCCGAGCTCTTTCCATGCGGTTCGATCTAATTCACATAATGAAATCAAAAAGCACAGCTTAAAATTTCATGGAAATTATGAGAAACTCTCGTATCGTTTTAAATTGGCCATCAGCCTGAAACCGAGGAGCACGCATGTCAGCCCTACCCCAGAACCTGTCTGGACTCAATGCCGAAGATCTCGACAGCCAGGAAACCCTGGAATGGAAACACGCGCTGGAAGCCGTGATCGCGCAGGAGGGCCCCGAACGCGCCCACTTCCTGCTGGAACAACTGCTGGAACATGCGCGCGAGCACAGCATCGACATGCCGTTCTCGGCCACCACCGGCTACGTCAACACCATTGAGCCCGACCAGGAAGCCCACAGCCCGGGCAATCTGGATCTCGAAGGCCGCCTGCGCGCCTACATGCGCTGGAACGCCATGGCCATGGTGGTCAAGGCCAACCGTCTCGACCCCTTTGACGGTGGCGACCTCGGCGGCCACATCAGCTCTTTCCAGTCGCTGGCGCACATGTTTGCGGCCGGTTTCAACCACTTCTGGCACGCCGACAACACCGACGAAGGTGGCACCCATGGCGGCGACCTGCTCTACATCCAGGGCCACTCGTCCCCCGGCATCTACGCCCGCGCCTTCCTCGAAGGCCGCATCAGCGAAGACCAGATGCTGAACTTCCGCCAGGAAGTCGACGGCAAGGGCCTGCCCAGCTATCCCCACCCCAAGCTCATGCCGGGTTTCTGGCAGTTCCCCACGGTGTCCATGGGCCTGGGCCCCATCATGGCCATCTACC
>JAIERT010000331.1 GCA_019746735.1 Burkholderiaceae bacterium
CCGTGGGCACGGCCTACGCCGTCTGGACCGGCATCGGTGCGCTGGGCACCGTGATCCTGGGCATCGTGCTCTTCGGCGAGCCGGCGACGGTCGCGCGCCTGGTCTGTGTCGGGCTCATCCTCGCGGGCATCGTGGGGCTGAAGCTCACGGCCTGAGGGCATCCCGCCCATGAAAAAACCGCCCCTCGGGGCGGTTCTTCATGCGCACAGGGCCTTGATGTCGGCCGGGATGGGAATCGCCCGGATCCCCTTGCCGTCCTCGCGGTGGGCCGCGAAGATGCGCACCTCGTCGCATTCCATGATCAGGTCCACCGAGCCGTCCTTGTTCTCGCGCTGGATCTGGTAGCGCTGCACAAAGCTCTTGTCGCGCCACTCGGCCACGTGCACGTGGATCTGCAGGGTGTCGCCGTAGCTCGCGGTCTTGACGAAGCGCGCATGCGTGTCGACCAGCGGGGTGCCGATCAGGCCCGTGGCCTTCTCGGTCTCGTTCCAGGGCGGCACGCCGCACTGGATGAAGAAGTGGCGCGAGGCCGCGTCGATCCAGCGGAAGAAGTTGGGGAACCAGACGATGCGCGCAGGGTCGCAGTCGCCGAATTCGACGCGCACGGTGTGGATCACGGTGCGTGGGGTGTTTGTGGTCATGGAAGAGCGCTCACGAACCCGGGCCGCTGGGCCCGGGTCGCTTCAGTCGGTGGAGGGAGGATGCGGTGTCAGCGTGCCGGTCGTGTTGTCCAGCACCATCAGCAGGTCGTAGTAGGCGATGTGGACCTTGCCGCCGGTACGGGCTTCGGCCTGGGCGATCCACTCGGCGTCATGGCCGGCCTGGGCCGCCTCGATCGACGGCCAGATGTAGAAGCCCATGCCCTGTCGGCGGTCCAGGCTGCTGAGGTAGTGCTTGCGCTGCAGGTCCGGGTTGGCCTGCCAGCGCGCCACGGTCTGCAGCGCGCCTTCGACGAGCTGCTCGCGCGTGGCGCCGGGCGGATTGTCGAAGGTGACGATCTCGGCAATCATCAAAGGCGGTCCGTGCTCAGTCGGGCTTGATGTTGCGCGACCGGATCAGTTCGCCGTAGCGCTTGCTGTCGGCTGCCACCACGCTGCCGAAAGCCGAGGGCGCCATCGGGGCGGCTTCGCCACCGATGCCGACGATGCGCTCGCGCACCGCATTCCCGGCCAGGATCTTGTTGACTTCGGTGTTGATGCGGGTGACCACCTCGGCCGGCGTGCCGGCAGGGGCGTAGAGGCCGAAGTAGGAGTCGGCATCAAAGCCCTTGAGGCCGGCTTCGCTGAGCGTGGGCACGTCCGGGAACAGGGGCGAACGCTTGGAGCTGCCCACGGCGAGCAGCTTGAGGCGGCCGCTGCGCACGTGCTGCAGTCCCACGCCCGGGTCGAACCAGAAGTCGAACTGGCCGCCGAGCAGATCCTGCAGGGCCGGACCACCACCGCGGTAGGGCACGTGGACGGCGAAGGTGCCCGTCATGGACTTGAGCATCTCTCCCGCCAGGTGAGGCGAGCTGCCGGTGCCCGGGGACCCGAAGGTCAGCTTGCCGGGGTTGGCCTTGAGTTGGGCGACGAATTCGCTGACATTCTTCGCCGGCAGCTCGGGACGCGTGACCAGGTACACCGCCACCCGGGCCACGGCAGCCACGGGGACCAGATCCTTGTTCGGATCAAAGGGCATGCGGGCGTAAAGATGGGGGTTGATGGACAGGGTGCCGCCCGAGCTCATCAGCAGGGTGTAGCCGTCGCCTGGGGCCTTGGCCACGGCATCGGCGCCGATGTTGCCACCTGCGCCGCCACGGTTTTCCACCACCACGGGCTGGCCCAGCGCATCCTGCAGCGGCGCCGACAGCAGGCGGGCCAGCACATCGGCGGCACCCCCGGGAGGGAAGTTCACCACGATCTTCACGGGCTTGCTCGGATAGGCCTGGGCCTGCGCCTGGGTCAGCGACAGCAGGCCGGCCGCAGCCACCAGGGCGCCGAGTGCGGTGCGTCGCAGCACCTGGGAAGAAATCTTGAATGGCATGGGAGTCTCCTTCTCTTTGTGGGTCAAGGGGTCTTCTGCAGGTGCGGCTTGCGCACCCAGCGGATGGGTTGCGGCTTGACCGGGCGGGCCGGTACGCCGTGTTGTACCAAAGTCTGGTCCAGGGTTTTCCCCGCGTCATCGCTCAGCGCGGCCTGTCGTGCTGCGGCGATGGCCGCCGCGCGCGCCGCGTCGTCGGCGAAGTGCGGCGCCGGGGCCAGGTGCTGCACCACGTGCAGCAGGTTGTCCTTGCCGCGTTCGTTGGTGCTGCCATAGCCCTTGATCAGGCGGCCGCAGAGCGCGATCTCGTGGCCCGTGGCCCAGTGGCGTGCGGTGCCGTGCACCACGGCGGCCAGCCACTGCCCGATCAGCTGTTGCTCGGTCGCGTAGCGGCTGCCGTGCGGGCGCAGCCAGCGGAACGAGGCCAGGCCGCGCAGCGCGATCATGCCGAAGACCGAGTGCGTGCCGATCTTGAGTGGCAGCGCCCAGGGCGTCTTGCCGGCCAGCACGCGCTTGCGGTCCCAGGCCAGTAGGCGGTTGGCCGGGCCTTGCGGCAGCAGGGCCGCGAACTCGGGCACGCCGGGCTTGAAGTGGTCATAGAGCTTGAGCAGGTCGGCATCGCCGGCCTTGACCTCGCCGATCACGCGCTGCCAGCGGCTGGCGCGGCTCTTGAGGTCGGCCACGCGGATGATGTCGTCAAAGGCCATCCACAGCGCGAGCCAGCGTGCCATCTCGCGCGTGACCGCCCAGCCGCGCGTGCCCTGCGGGTCGCTCGTGCGCTCGGCCTGCAGCACGCGCTGCAGACGCTCGATGTAGAGGCGGGCATAGGCCGCGCCCTGGTACTCGACCAGACGCGCATGGCCCAGGGCGATGAGCTCGTGCAGCACGGAGGGGAAGGCCTGGGCCACGTCGGCGGCCAGGGCCGGCACCTTCTCGGCGGGCGCGCTGGCCTGGGGCTGGGGGGCGGCCAGCACCTGCTCGATGTACTGGGCCTGCGTGCGCTGGGCCTGCACGGCCTCGTAGCCCAGGGCGAAGCCGCGCAGGCTGGCCTTGGCGCTGCCGCCGCTGCCTTGCAGGATCTGTTCGTAGTCCTCGCGCTTCATGGGCAGCAGGCCGCTGGCGGCGATGCTGCCCAGCATGACGGCGCTGACGATGGTGCCGGCCTGACGTGTGAGTTCGGCCATGTCCACGATGTGATGGCTGTGGCTGTGCGCGGCCACGATCTGCATCAGCCCCTGCGTGTCACGGCGGCCGTCGCCCATCTGCATCTTTTCCATCGTCGTCAGCGCACGTGCGGACGAGGTGAGCACCAGCGTGCGCTCACGGCTGGCATGGCCCAGGCTGATCTGGCGTACGGTCTCGAGCAGTTCGCTCGAGAGCAGGGCGTCGAGCCGGCCCGGCACCGGGTAGAGGCCGAGCACGGGGCGCTTGCCGCCGAGCTCGCTGTGCGGCACGGGGAAGAACTCCAGGTAGTAGGTGGTGGCGCCGGTGCGTTGCGCCACGCCGGGAATCGACGTGGCCTGCACGGGGTAGCCCGCGTGGCGCGCGGTCTCCACCAGCCACTCGGTGAGCACGCCGCCGCCTTCGCCGCCGAGGGCGCAGACGAGCAGGGAAATGGGTTGGGTCATGTTCTTCGGGTCCAGGATCAGGCGGGTTGCAGCACGCGCACGACCGAGCGGCGCAGGCCGGCGAGCAGGCGTTCGTGCCAGCGCGGGTTCTGCACGACTTCGGCGCGGTAGAAGGAGGGGCAGAGCGTAGCGGCGTGCGCATTGGCGCCGCACAGGCCGCAGCCCACGCAGCCGTCGATCACCGTGGCCACGGGGTCGACCTTGAGCGGGTCCGGGTTGTCCTTGAGTGTGAGCGTGGGGCAGCCCGAGAGGCGGATGCAGGCATGGTCGCCGTTGCAGACGTCTTCATCCACGCCGTACTTCACGCGTTCCACGCGCTTGCCCTGCTTGAGCAGATTGGCCAGCCAGGGCTTGATGCGGCGCTGGCGCTCCAGCTGGCATTCGCCTTCGGCCACGATGACCTTGAGGCCGTTGAAGTCCGAGGTGAAGGCGTCGACCAGGGTCTTGCGCACGTTCTCGACCTCGTAGGTGGTGACGGTGCGCAGCCACTGCACGCCCAGGTGACCTGCCCGGTTTTTCCGGACCAATGATTTCTAGGAAGATGGCTCCTATCAGCAGAGGAGCCCATGAGAAAAAG
>JAIERT010000409.1 GCA_019746735.1 Burkholderiaceae bacterium
CGCTGATGCCGCATCCGCTGGCCTATGTGTTCAAGAAGGAGCTGCTCTACGTGCCCTTCTTCGGCTGGGCCATGGGGCGGCTGGACATGATCCACATCGACCGCTCGCAGCGCAACGAAGCCTTCGCCAAGGTGGTGGCGCAGGGCAAGGCCCTGCTGGCGCGCGGGGTCTGGATCATCATGTTCCCCGAGGGCACGCGCATCCCGCGTGGCCAGCAGGGCACCTACAAGACGGGCGGCACCCGCCTGGCGGTGGAGACCGGTGCGCCGGTGATCCCGATAGCGGTCACCTCGGCCAAGTGCTGGCCGCGCAAGGCCTTCATCAAGCGCCCTGGCGTGGTGGACGTTTCCATCGGCCGGCCCATTCCGAGCGTCGGCCGTGAGCCGGCCGAGCTCATGAAGGAAGTCGAGGCCTGGATCGAGGCCGAGATGCGTCGCCTCGACCCGGACGCGTACAGGTAATCTCTTCTAAGATCAGGGCATGCGCAGCTTTTTTCAGCTCGCCCTCGACCTCTTTGATGCATCGGCTGCGGTGCAGGCCCCACCGCCTGCGGCGCCCGAACCCCGGCCCGAACTCCACGGACCGCAGCAGCCGGCCCAGTCCATCACCAGCGTGATGCTGCCGGCGCAGTTTGCGCATCCGCGCGCCAACCGGCAGACCCGGCTCTGTGACGCGCACGTGGCCTATGAGTTCAAGCGCGGCAAGCGCCGCACCATCGGCATGCAGGTGGGCGCCGATGGCCTGGTGGTCAGCGCGCCGCGCTGGGTTCCGCTGTACGAGGTGGAGGCTGCGCTACAGGAAAAGGCCGAGTGGATCGTGCGCAAGCTCGACGAGATGCGCGAGCGCGAGCAGCGCCTGGAGTCCACCCGCATCGAATGGCGTGACGGCGCGAGTTTCCCCTTCCTGGGCGAGACGGTCATCGTGGTGCTCGACCCCACGCACGCCTACCGTGCCGTGGGCGGCGGCCTCAAGGCCAACAATGTGGAAGTGGTGCTGCACACCGACGCCCAGGCGCCCAACCTCACGCTGGACGGCGTGCCGCGCCTGACCCTGCACATCGGCCTGCCGCAGCACGCCGAGCCCGCGCAGATCCGCGACGCCGTGCAGGCCTGGCTCATGCGCCAGGCCAAGCGCCTGTTCACGGAACGTCTCAATCACTACGCGCCCCTGCTGGGGGTGCAGTGGCGCAAGCTCTCGCTCAGCAGCGCGGGCACGCGCTGGGGCAGCGCCAGCGCCGACGGCGCCATCCGCCTGAACTGGCGGCTCATCCATTTCCGCCAGAGCGTGGTCGACTACGTGGTGGCGCACGAGCTCAGCCATCTGCGTGTGATGGACCACAGTCCACGCTTCTGGGACACCGTGCGTTCGGTCATGCCTGACTATCAGAACCTGCGGGGCGAGCTGCGCGACGACGCCATTCCTCGTTGGCACTGACATGACGTTCGACGACGGCACGCTGACCAGCCTTGCCCTCGCGCTGGGCATCGGCCTGCTGATCGGGGTCGAGCGCGAGCGGCGCAAGGGGCAGGGGCCGACGCGGCAGTTTGCCGGGGTGCGCAGCTTCACGCTGGTGGCCCTGCTCGGCGCCGGCACCCAGCTGCTGGGCCAGGTCTGGCTGACTGCCCTGGCGGGTGTCCTGGTGGCGGCGCTGGTGGTGGTGGCCTACTGGCGTGATCGCTCGGCCGACCCGGGCGTGACGACCGAGATCGCGCTCTTTCTGACCTTCGTGCTGGGCGTCCTCAGCGTGCCTCATCCGGAGATCGCGGCGGGTGCTGGCGTGGTCGTGGCGGGCCTGCTGGCCGCGCGCGGGCCCTTGCAGCAGTTCGCCACCCACACCCTGAGCGAGCAGGAGTTGCGCAATGCGCTGGTGCTCGCCGCGGCGGCGCTGGTGGTGTTGCCGCTCACCCCCGATCAGGCCTGGCCCTGGCTCGGGGGCGTTAACCCTCGCCAGCTCTGGCAGCTGGTCGTCCTCATCCTGGCCGTTCAGGCTGCAGGCGACCTGGCCTTGCGACTCTTGGGGCCGCGCCTGGGGCTGGCGCTTTCGGGGCTGATCTCGGGGCTCATTTCCAGCACCGCCACCATCGCCGCGCTGGGCGTCCGATCGCGCGAACAGCCTGAACTGCGCACGGCCTGCGTGGCCGGCGCCTGGTTTTCCACGGTGTCCACCTCGCTCATGCTGCTGGGGCTGGCCTTCCTGATTGGGGACCAATCGCTGCTGCGGATCCTGCCGTTCATCGGCGTGACCCTGCTGACCGCAGCCCTGCTGGGTGCGCTGGCTTACCGGCGCAGTCCGCCCCGCCACGGGCCCGGGCTCACGCAGGGCCGGGCTTTCAATCTGCGCCAGGCCCTGCTGCTCGCCCTGCTGTTTGCCGCCCTGGCTGCCGGGGTGGCGTGGTTGCAGGAGACGCTGGGCAGCCTGGCCACGCTGGGTGCGGCGACCTTGGCGGGTCTGGCCGATGCGCATGCCACCTCGTCGGCCGCCATGGCCCTGGCGGCCCGGGGCGAGCTGAGCCCGACCACCATGCAGCTGGCGGTACTGCTGGCCTTCAGCAGCAACACCGTGGCCAAGATGGTGGCCGCGTATGCGGCGGGCGGCCGCGCCTATGGCTGGCGTGTCAGTGCCGGGTTGGCGCTGGTGGCGCTGTCCGCCTGGGGCAGCTGGTGGCTCTGGGGTCGCTCGGGCTGAGTGGCGTTGGCTCAACCGCTGCTGCCGGCGCGGAACAGCGCTGCCACCATGTCGGACTGCGTGATCATGCCCACCACACGCAGCTGGTCGTCGACCACGGGCAGGTGGTGCAGGCCACCATCGCTGAACAGCCCCACGAGGTCGGCCATGTGTGATTCGGGTTTGGCCACGCGGACGCGCCGCGTCATGATGTCGGCCACATAACGCGCCGTGCTCATGACCGGCATCTTGCGCGGGTCCGGCGCGCCATGCAGCAGAAAGAAGTCGTGCAGGGAGACGATGCCGGCCAGCGTGCCGTCGAGGCGGACCACGGGCAGGGCCTTGATCTTGTGTTGCGACAGCCGCTCCCAGGCCAGATCGACCGAGTCGAGCGGTCGCACCGAGACCACGTCGCGCGACATGATATCGCCGCACAGCACGTCGCCAAACTTGCGGCGGCTGACCTGCAGCTGCGCACGAACGAGGATGGCTTCCAGGTCGTCGGGGGCGATTTCCAGCTGGGCGCCCTGGGCTTCTAGGGCGGCCAGCAGGTCTTCGCGCGCCAGGCCGATGCGTGCGCTGGGCAGCGGGTCGCGCGTGCCATGGGGTTGTGGTGGAGGCAGGTGCGGATAGGGCCGGCGTGCCAGCTGGCTGTACAGCAGGGCGGTGGCGAGCAGCAGCGCCGAGTTCAACCCCACCGGACTGAGCACGTAGTGCCAGCCCAGTGCCGTCACCGCTGGTCCGCCCAGCACGGCCGTCAGCGCCACCGCGCCACCGGGCGGGTGCAGGCAGCGCAGCGCCGCCATGGCAGCGATGGCGCCGCCACCGGCGAGGCCCGCGGCCAGGGCCCCATGCCCGAAGAGCTGGACCACGGCCACGCCCACCAGGGCTGACACCAGGTTGCCGGCCAGCATGGACCATGGCTGGGCCAGGGGGCTGGCCGGCACCGCAAACAGCAGCACCGACGACGCCCCCATGGGCGCGATGAACCAGGGATTGAACTCGCCGAGCACCAGCTGGCTGAGGGCGGCGGCGAGACCTAGACCGAGGGCGGCACCGAGGCTGGCCAGTACCAGGTCACGCCGGTTGACGGCGGGTTGAGCGGGTTTGAAACCGCCCAGCCACACAAGCAAAGGATGAGGCACCACGCCAGACTCCTCCGTTCAAACATTCAGGGGAAGGATGCCCGCGTTGGCACCGAGAGCGCGTATTTTAAAGGCGACCGCAGCCGGGGGCTGGCGCTTCAGCCTGGGCTGAAGCGGTAGACGCCTTCGGCGTCGCGGCGGCGCCGCAGCCGGCCTTCGAACCAGAGCGCGTGCAGATGGGCCACGGCCTCGCCCATGGCGAAGGTGGTCTGGTGCAGGTCGAGCTTGCGCTTGAAGAGCACGGGCATCACGTCAGCGGCGCTGCAGGGCTTTTCGATGCAGGCGGCCATCACTTCGGCCAGGCGGTCGCGGTGGTGGTCGTGCAGCTGGCGGATGCGCTGGTACAGGCCGGTGAAGGGTTTGCCGTGCGAGGGCAGGGTCAGCGTGTCCTCGGGCAGGGCCTGGAACTTGTCGA
>JAIERT010000408.1 GCA_019746735.1 Burkholderiaceae bacterium
TTCTCCAAAGGTTTAACAAGGGGTCCCGAAGGGAGTTTTCGGTCCCCGGGCCAACCTCCTCTAGCAAGGAAGTTGGACGCTATTGCACCAGAGGGGCACGGCCTGGTCAAAGGAAAAACCCGGAGTCGGGCCCATTCAGGCCGGCTTTCGTTGTCCACCCGCAACATTGCTTAAACCATGGGCAGGGCAGCCCTGCAGGACATGTCAATTGCATGAAAATGAGCCCATTCCAGCGCCGATAATGGCGCCTTATGGAAACCCTGCTTACCGAACTGGCCGTCAGCATGTCCGAGTTCAAGAAGAACCCGGCGGCCGTGCTGCGCCAGGCCCAGGGCCGGCCTGTCGCCGTGCTTAACCACAACAAGGTGGATTTCTATCTGCTGTCTCCAGGCCTGCTGGAGCAGTTGCTGGCCTCGACCGCCAGCCCGGCCAAGGGCTCCCAAGCCTACTTCTTGAGGCAGACCAAGGCGGCACCGGAGTGAATTCAGGACAATGCAGGGCATGACCTCTCCGACCGACGCCCTGCTCACCGCTGCCGATACGGCCCTGCGCACCCTGTTCGCCCCGCCGCGTGCCGCCAGCCCAACGCCACGCCCCGAGAGCCCGCCCGGCGAACTCGGCGACGCCGACAAGCGCCTCTCGGCCGCGCTGATGCGCGTCAACCATGTGGGCGAGGTCTGCGCCCAGGCGCTCTATACCGCCCAGGCGCTGACCACGCCCAACCCCGCCCTGCGCGCCCACTTCATGCGTGCCTGTGCCGAGGAGACCGACCACCTGGCCTGGACGAAGCAGCGCCTGGACGAGTTGGGCTCACGCACCTCGCTGCTCAATCCGCTCTGGTATGCCGGCGCCTTCGGCATCGGCCTGCTGGCCGGACGCCTGGGCAATGCGGTGAGCCTGGGTTTTGTGGTGGAGACCGAGCGTCAGGTCGAGGCCCACCTGCTGGGCCACCTGGACCGACTGCCCGCTGGCGACACGGCCTCGCGCGCCATCGTCGCCCAAATGGCCGCTGATGAAGTCAAGCACGCGGTGGATGCGCAAAAGGCCGGTGCCGCAGAACTGCCGGGGCCGGTCAAGGAATTGATGCGTACCGCGGCCAGGGTGATGACCACTACCGCCCACTACATCTGAAACGCCACGGATAAATCTACTGCGCAAGCCAATCGCGGCGTTGGACGGTCCGCGCCATCCTCACGTACATTAAGTACGTTCCGGTGGCTGTCCTCCGGCCGCCTTGCGCTCGACTTGCTCGCTACGATTTCTTCGCGGCTTTTCTGTCCTACATGCCGAGCTTGAAAGCTCAAGCGTCGATCAGCTCGAAGCCGGTCGTGATCTCGGCCGTCTTGCCCAGCATGATGCTGGCCGAGCAGTATTTGTCGTGGCTCATCTTGATGGCCCGCTCCACGGCTGCCGCCGGGATACCTTTGCCTGTCACGGTGAAGTGCATGTGGATCTTCGTGAAGACCTTGGGATCTTCCGTGGCACGCTCGCTCGTGAGCTTGACGCTGCAACCGCGCACATCGTGCCGACCGCGCTTGAGGATCAGCACCACGTCGTAGGCGGTGCAGCCGCCCGTACCGGCCAGCACGGTTTCCATGGGGCGCGGGGCCAGGTTCTGGCCGCCGTTCTCGGGCTTGGCGGCGTCAGGCGCGCCGTCCATCATCAGTACGTGGCCGCTGCCGGTTTCAGCGATGAATCCCATGCCCGAGCGTGCGCCCGTGGCGCCGGTCCAGCTGACGGTGCATTCCATGTTCTGTTCCTTGTCAAAATGCGGGTTGCGCCAAATTATCCCCGGACATCGGGTTACGCATGAAAACACGCCCTCTCCAGCCCGCCGACTATCTGCAGAAGATCCTGACCGCCCGCGTCTACGACGTGGCCATCGAGTCCCCGCTGGAGCCCGCCAGGGCGCTGAGCCGCCGCCTGCACAACAAGATCCTGCTCAAACGCGAGGACCAGCAGGCCGTGTTCAGCTTCAAGCTGCGCGGGGCCTACAACAAGATGGCGCACCTCACGCCCGAGCAGCTGAAGAAGGGCGTGATCTGCGCCTCGGCCGGCAATCACGCCCAGGGCGTGGCGCTGGGAGCGCACCGCCTGGGCACGCGCGCCGTGATCGTGATGCCCACCACCACGCCGCAGCTCAAGATCGACGCCGTCAAGGCCCTGGGCGGTGAAGTCGTGCTGCATGGCGACAGCTATTCGGACGCCTATACCCACGCGCTGACCCTGCAGAAGAAGCAGGGGCTTACCTTCGTTCATCCCTTTGACGACCCGGACGTGATCGCGGGCCAGGGCACCATTGCGATGGAGATGCTGCGCCAGCACCAGGGCTCGCTGGACGCGGTCTTTGTGGCCATCGGCGGCGGCGGCCTGATCAGCGGCGTGGCGGCCTACATCAAGGCCGTGCGTCCGGAGGTCAAGGTCATCGGCGTGCAGATGAATGACTCCAACGCCATGATCCAGTCCGTGCGGGCCGGCAAGCGCGTGCAGCTGGACGATGTGGGCCTGTTTTCCGACGGCACGGCAGTGAAACTGGTGGGCGAGGAGACCTTCAGGCTCACGCGCAAGCTGGTGGACGACTACGTCGAGGTCGACACCGACGCGGTGTGCGCGGCCATCAAAGACGTCTTCGTCGACACGCGATCCATCGTAGAGCCGGCTGGCGCGCTGGCCGTGGCCGCGATCAAGCAGTACGTCGCCAGGCACAAGACCAAAGGCCAGACCTACGCGGCCATCCTCTGCGGCGCCAACATGAACTTCGACCGCCTGCGTTTCGTGGCCGATCGCAGCGAGGTGGGCGAGGAACGCGAAGCGCTGTTCGCCGTGACCATGCCCGAAGAGCGCGGCAGCTTCCGGCGTTTCTGCGAACTCATCGGCAACCTGCCGGGCGGGCCGCACAACGTGACCGAGTTCAGCTACCGCATCAGCGACCAGCGCAAGGCGCATGTCTTCGTCGGCTTGACCACCTCCACCCGCGGCGAAAGCGGCAAGATCGCGGCCAACTTCAAGCGCCATGGCTTCCCCGCGCTGGACCTCACGCACGATGACCTGGCCCAGGAGCACATCCGCCACATGGTCGGTGGCCATTCCGTGCTGGCGCGTGACGAACGCCTGCTGCGCTTCATCTTCCCCGAACGCCCCGGCGCCCTGCTGAAGTTCCTGAGCCTGATGCGACCCGGATGGAACATCAGCCTCTTCCACTACCGTAACCAGGGCGCGGACTACGGCCGCATCCTCGTGGGCATCCAGGTGCCCCAGGCCGAAGACAGGGCCTTCGCCAGGTTCCTCGACACCCTGGGCTACGCCTATGTGGAAGAAACCCGCAACCCGGCCTATCGCATGTTCCTGCAGGCCTGATTTCATACGGAGACCGACGAATGAACTATGAACTGATCCAGGCGCGCACCGAAGCCAGCAAGGTGGGCCTCATCACCCTCAACCGGCCCAAACAGCTCAATGCCCTGAATGACCAGCTCATGGACGAACTGGGCGCGGCCCTGCAGACCTTCGACGCCGACCCGGCCATCGGCTGCATGGTCATCACGGGCAGCGAGAAAGCCTTCGCCGCCGGCGCTGACATCGGTGCCATGGCGAGCTACAGCTTTGCCGATGCCTACAAGGGCGACTACATCACCCGTAACTGGGAACGTATCCGCAGCATCCGCAAGCCCGTGATCGCGGCGGTCAGTGGCTTTGCCCTGGGCGGCGGCTGCGAACTGGCCATGATGTGCGACTTCATCATCGCCGCCGACAACGCGAAGTTCGGCCAGCCCGAGATCAAGCTGGGCATCATTCCGGGCGCCGGCGGCACGCAGCGCCTGCCGCGTGCCGTAGGCAAGGCCAAGGCCATGGACATGGCGTTGACCGGCCGCATGATGGACGCCGCCGAAGCCGAACGCGCGGGTCTGGTGAGCCGCGTGGTGCCGCTGGACAAGCTCATGGACGAGACCCTGGGCGCGGCACTGATGATCTGCGACTACTCGCAGGTGGCCGTGATGGCCGCCAAGGAGTCCGTGAACCGCGCTTTTGAAGGCTCACTGAGCGACGGCGTGATGTTCGAACGCCGCCTCTTCCACGCCCTGTTCGCCACCGCCGACCAGAAGGAGGGCATGGCCGCCTTCGTGGAAAAGCGCAAACCTGATTTCCGGCACCAATGAGAGAAGCAGACCCCAACCAAGGAAAAAGCCCACCGTCTTGCAACGGTGGGCCTGATCTGGTGGAGGTAGGTGGATTTGAACCACCGACCTCAGGGTTATGAATCCTGCGCTCTCACCAACTGAG
>JAIERT010000406.1 GCA_019746735.1 Burkholderiaceae bacterium
AGCCCGTCAGTCCCCCCGCATCTTTTGGGTGGTAGGCACGCCACAGGGCGTGCAGCGCTCAGACCCCGGCCAGCGCCCGCAGGCCGCCCGGGTCCGTCACCTGCAGCAGGCGACCCGTGCCGCTGATCAGGCTGCGCTCGCGCAGCTGGCGCAGCACGCGCGACAGGGTCTCGGGCGCGATGCCGAGCTGCGCCGCGATCAGGCGCTTGCGCTGCTCCAGCGGCACGGCCAGCGCCCCCTTCTCGCCTGCCGGCTTGGCGTGGCGCAGCAGCCATTCGGCGCAACGCGCCTCGGCGTCCTTGGCCAGGCGGCTCACGGCCAGCTCGGTCTGGTGCCGATGGGCCAGCGCCACGTCGTGCAGCACATTGCGTGCCGCCGCAGGAAGGGCCGCGAGCGACTGGCGGAAACGCGCCTGCGGGATGCGGCGCAGCACCACCTCGGTCTCGGCCACCGCGTCCACCGCGCTGGGCAGGCCCAGCACCGCGGCCGTGGCCTCGAGCCAGAAGGGCCCTTGCACTTCACCGAGCTGATGGGCCAGCGCCTCGCCCTCGAGCAGGCCCAGCGCCACCCGGCCCGATTCCATATGCAGCACGGCGCTGGGCGTGCTGCCACGCTTGAGCAGCACCGTGCCCGCCGCCACATGACGGCGTTCGGCCTGGGGGTCCATGAATTGCAGCGACAGCATGGCCGTCACTGTGCCGCCATGGCGCGGCCGCGGCCTTGAGCCACATCAAAGACCGCGCAGGTCGGGGCCGCCGACGATCAAAGCACCAGCAGGGCCCGGAAATCGTTCACATTGGTGTGGGTGGGACCGGTCACGACCAGATCACCCAGAGGCTGGAAATAGCCGTAGGCATCGTTGTGGTCCAGATGGCGCTCGACCTTGAGGCCCAGGGCCTGGGCGCGCGCCAGGGTGCCGGGTTCGACCCAGGCGCCGGCGTTGTCCTCCATGCCGTCGATGCCGTCGGTGTCGGCCGCCAGGCCCCAGACACCGGGCTGGCCCTGCAGGCCCAGGGCCAGGCCCAGGCAGAACTCGCCGGCGCGACCGCCCTTGCCGCGCGGGGCATCGGCCGGATGCGGGCGCACCGTCACCGTGGTCTCGCCGCCGCTGAGGATGACGCAGGGCTTGGCAAAGGGCTGGCCCTGCCGGGCCACGGCACGCGCCAGCGCGGCATGGACCTTGCCGACCTCGCGCGACTCGCCTTCCATCTCGTCGCTGAGGATGTAGGCGTTCAGGCCCGCAGCACGCGCCGCCTCGGCCGCGGCCTCGAGCGACTGCTGCGGCGTGGCCATCATGTGCACGGTCTGGCCGGCAAAGACCGGGCTGCCGGGCTTGGGCGTTTCCAGTTCACCGCGCTCCAGCGCCGCGAGCACCGGCGCCGGCACCTCGATGCGGTAGCGCCGCAGGATGGCCAGGGCATCGGCACAGGTGGTGGCGTCAGGCACGGTGGGGCCGCTGGCGATGACCGACGGGTCGTCGCCCGGCACGTCGCTGATGGTCAGCGTGACCACCCGGGCGGGTGCGCAGGCCGCGGCCAGGCGCCCGCCCTTGATGCGCGAGAGGTGCTTGCGCACGCAGTTCATCTCGCCGATGTTGGCGCCGCTGTTGAGCAGTTCCTTGTTGATGCGCTGCTTGTCGGCCAGCGTCAGGCCTTCGGCCGGCAGCGTGAGCAAGGCCGAGCCGCCGCCCGAGATCAGGCAGAGCACGAGGTCGTCCTTCGTGAGCCCCTGCACCAGCTGCAGGATGCGCTGCGAGGCCGCCAGACCTGCCGCGTCCGGCACGGGGTGCGAGGCTTCGACCACCTCGATGCGCTGCGGCAGCCCGGCCGGGCGCGGCGGCGTGTGGTGGTAGCGCGTGACGACCAGGCCCGAGATCGGCGCCTCCGCCGGCCACAGGGCTTCCACGGCCTGGGCCATGGCGCCACCGGCCTTGCCGGCGCCGATGACCACGGTGCGGCCCGGGGGCGGTGCGGGCAGGTAGGGGGCGGTGTTGTGCAGGGGCAGGGCGCGGCGCACGGCGGCCTGGTAGAGATGGGTCAGGAACTCGCGCGGCTGGCGACGGGGATCGGGGGTGCTCATGCAATGGGTCTCCTGCCCGCATTGTGACCTCGTAACCCGGTCGTAACCGGCGCGCCGCCTGTGCTCGTGCAGACGCGGGACCCGCGACATACACTAGGGTCGGCTTCCCCAGAACCGACCGAGAGAGACACCATGAAAACACATCCCCTCATCCTCCGCGCCCTGGCCGCCCTGGCCACCGGCGTCCTGCTGCTGCCTCTGGCCGGCGCGCAGACCTATCCCGCCAAGCCCGTCACCCTGGTGGTGCCCAATCCGCCCGGCGGCTTCGTCGATGCCTCGGCCCGCCTGCTGAGCGAACCCCTGGCGCGCGTGCTGGGCCAGTCGGTGGTGGTCGACAACAAGGGCGGCGGCAGCGGCAACGTGGCCTACGGCCTGGTCGCGCGCGCCAACCCCGACGGCTACACCCTGCTGACCTCCTACTCCGCCTACCACGTGGGCAACCCGGCGCTCAGCCCCAAGCTGCCCTGGGCACAGAAGGACCTGACCCCGGTGGCCCTGGTCACGGTGGCCACCAACGTCATCGCCGTGCACCCCTCGGTGCCCGCCAGCACCCTGGGCGAGTTCATCACCTACCTGAAGGCCAACCCGGGCAAACTCAGCTATGCCTCGCAGGGCAATGGCTCGCTCTCCCACATCGGCACCGAGATGTTCAAGGGCCAGACCGGCACCAGCATGGTCCACATCCCCTACCGCGGCTCCGGCCCGGCCGTGCAGGACGTGCTGGCGGGCCAGGTGCAGGTCTTCATCACCACCCCGCCCTCGGTCATGGGTCACATCCAGGCTGGCAAGCTCAAGGGGCTGGCGGTGGCGGGCAAGGCGCGCCATCCGGGCATCCCCAGCGTGCCCACCACCGACGAGGCGGGTCTCAAGGGCTTCGAGCTGGAAGCCTGGGTCGGCATCTTCGCGCCGGCCGGCACCCCGCCCGAGGTGGTGGCCAAGCTCAGCAGCGGCATCAAGCAGGCCATGGAGCAGGCGGAGACCAAGACCCGCGCTGGCGCCGCCGGCATCGAGATCCGCTACCTGCCGCCGGAGGCCCTGGACGCCCTGGTCAAGCGCGAGACGGCCTTCTGGGCCAAGACCATCCAGCAAGCCGGCATCACGGCCGACTGAGCCGCGCGGCGGGCCGCTGTTGCACCAGGCGCACAGATCGGCCCGCGCCGGCCCCCGAATGGGGCGCCGGCCGGCCGGCATCGGTAACAGTTGCTCACATTTGTGGCACAGTCTCGGGATCGACGCTTACAAGCCGGGCCCCGTTGGGATGACGAATGGGCCCTACCCTGTCCATGATCCAGATCCACGCCAGCCCCCGTTTTCTCGCCCTGTGCGCCGGCACCCTGGCCGCGCTGCTGGCCGGGTGTGCCAGCCCGCCGCCGCCGGCCGCCAGCGTACCGGCCCCGACGCCTGTGGCCGCGCCCCAGCCGCTGCGGCCCGAGCCGCCGATGGGCCCGCCCTCGGCCGCCCTCAATGCCCTGGACTACCGCCTGGATGCGGCCTACCACCTGTACGGCAAGAACAACGACCGCATCTACCGCGGCGTCATGCCCCACTTTCTGTACGCGATCGGGGTGCTCGAGGTGCAGGTGGACACGCGCGGCAATCTGCTGGCGCTGAACTGGATGCGCGCGCCCGAGCATGCCCCCGAAGTCATTGCCGAGATCGAGCGCACCGTGCGCCAGGCGGCGCCCTTCCCCGCCCCGGTGCAACTGGGCAGCGCGAGCTATATCGAGACCTGGCTCTGGGACGCCAGCGGCAACTTCCAGTTGCACACCTTGAGCGAAGGCCAGGGCCCCAAGGGCCAGCCACGCCGCGCCATGCCCGCTCCCCGCGGCATCCGACTGGTGTCGGCGCCCGGCGCCACCGCCCGCTGAACGATCACGCCTTCGGCAGATCGTCCCACCACTGCGGTCCGAGCCGCGACTGCAGGTAGGCGATGAAGGCCAGCACCTTGCCCGGTACCAGCTTCGGGCTGGGAAACACCGCGTGGATTTCCTGCTCGGGCAGGGTGTGCCCCCTGAGCACCTCCACCACATGGCCTGACTTGAGCGAATCACTCGCCACATAGTGCGGCATGGCGGCAATGCCATAGCCGTTGCGCACCGCCGCCAGCACCGCCGAGAGATTGTTCGAGCGCAGGCGGCCAGCCACGGGCACGGTCAGGCTCTCGCCCTTGGGCGTGCTCATGCGCCAGACGTCGTCACCCAGCACGCTGCTGTAGATCAGGGCCGGGTGGCGGCTC
>JAIERT010000079.1 GCA_019746735.1 Burkholderiaceae bacterium
GCAGGTTCTTGTCGCAGGCGCCGATGCCGAAGATGCCGTCCCACTGGTGGCCGCGCACCGAGGCCTCCACGCTGTCCGCAATGAGTTCACGCGAGATCAGCGAGAAGCGCATGCCCGAGTGCGCCATGGTCAGGCCGTCGGACACCGAGACCACGGGGCACTCGTGCGGCGTGCCGCCGCCGGCGTAGATGCCCGTCTTGGCATGCTGGGCCTGATCCCGCAGGTTGAGGTTGCAGGGGCTCATCTCGCCGCCGGTGTGGAAGACGCCGATGTGCGGGCGGGCGATGTCCTCCTCGTCCTGGCCGAGCGCGTGCAGAAAGCTCCGCGTGGTGGCACGCAGCGTGCCTTCGTAGATGGTGGCGGAGCGGAACTTCTTCTTCTCGGTCATGCGTTCATCCTGCATTGAGGTGCAGGCCATTGTCCAGCGGGATCACCGTGCCCGTCATGCCGGGCGCGCGTTCGGTCAGGAAGCAGGCCAGCGCCGCCACTTCCTCGGGCTGCGAGACACGTCGCAGCGGTGAGCTGGTCGTCTGCACCTGCAGCACTTCGGCGTGACGCGTGGCGTCCAGCACGCGGCTGGGCAGGCCGCCGTCGACGAAGCCCGGCGCGATGGCATTGACGCGGACCTGCGGGCCCAGCGCGCGCGCCAGCGAGAGCGTGAGCGTGTTGACCGCACCCTTGGACGCCGCATAGGCCATGGACGAGCCGCGCCCGATGAGGCCGCCGATGGACGAGATGTTGACCACACTGCCGCGACCACTGGCTTTCAGGGCCGGCGCGCAGGCGCGCGTCATGCGGTACAGGCCCACGGTGTTCACGTCGTAGGTCCGGTGGAACTCCTCGGGCGTGAGCGCCTCGAGGTCGGTGTGCGGGATGAAACGGGTCGTGCCCGCGCAGTTGATCAGCGCGTCGATGCGGCCGAACTTCTGCAGCGCGCCCTGCACGAAGGCCGCGCAGCTCTCGTCCTGGCTCACGTCCAGGTGCAGCAGCAGCGGGCTGACGCCATGCGCCTCGCATTCGGTGGCCACGTCGAGCAGGGCCACGCGGTTGGTCTCGTCGAGCCAGCTCAGGCCCAAGTCCCAGCCGTGGGCCGCGAATTCACGCGCGCAGGCTGCGCCGATGCCGGTGGCGGCGCCGGTGATGAGGCAGACAGGGCGGGGGCTGGACATGGGGGCAGGCGAAAGCCTGTGGAGCTTAAGCCAGACCCATGACGAGCGCGCCACCCTGGTTGGCATTGGGTGGCTGTGATTTCATACAGTATTCGGGTACGATCCCACCATGGCCAAGGAAAAAACCCTCTACAGCTGCAACGAGTGCGGCGGCACCAGCCCCAAGTGGCTGGGCAAATGTCCGCATTGCAACGCCTGGAACTCGCTGGTCGAGATCGTGGCCGAAAGCACGGCGCCCGCCAAGAACCGCTTCGCCGCGCTGGCCAAGACGGCCGAGGTGGCCACGCTGGCCGACATCGAGGCCTCGGACGTGGATCGCACGCCCACGGGCCAGGATGAACTGGACCGCGTGCTCGGCGGCGGCATCGTCGAAGGCGGCGTGGTGCTGATCGGCGGCGACCCGGGCATCGGCAAGTCCACGCTGCTGCTGCAGGCGCTGGACTCGATGCAACGTGCGGGCCAGAAGACGCTGAGCGCCGCCGGGCCGTCCCAAGGCGCGAGGGCCCCCTCAGGGGGCAGAGAGCTACACGGAGTGAGCGAACGTGGGGGGACTCTATACGTCACGGGCGAGGAAAGCGGCGCCCAGGTGGCCTTGCGCGCGCGCCGCCTGGGGCTCGATGGATCGCAGGTGCAGGTGCTGGCCGAGATCCAGCTCGAGAAGATCCTCGCCACGCTGGACGTGCAGAAGCCGGCGATTGCCGTGATCGATTCCATCCAGACCGTGTATTCGGAGCAGCTCACCTCCGCGCCCGGCTCGGTGGCCCAGGTGCGCGAGTGCGCGGCCCATCTCACGCGCGCCGCCAAGGCCAGCGGCACGGCCATCGTGCTCGTAGGCCATGTCACTAAGGAAGGCGCGCTGGCCGGCCCGCGGGTGCTCGAGCACATGGTGGATACGGTGCTCTATTTCGAGGGCGACACCCACAGCAGCTTCCGCCTGATCCGTGCCATCAAGAACCGCTTCGGCGCGGTCAACGAGATCGGCGTCTTCGCGATGACCGAGAAGGGGCTCAAGGGTGTGAGCAACCCCAGCGCCATTTTTCTGAGCCAGCACGCCGAGCCCGTGCCCGGCAGCTGCGTGATGGTCACGCTCGAAGGCACGCGCCCCATGCTGGTGGAGATCCAGGCCCTGGTGGACAACGGCGGACCGTCACCGCGCCGCCTCTCGGTGGGCCTGGACCGCGACCGCCTGGCCATGCTGCTGGCCGTGCTGCACCGCCATGCGGGCGTGGCCTGTCTGGACCAGGACGTCTTCGTCAACGCCGTCGGCGGTGTGCGCATCAGCGAACCCGCGGCCGACCTGGCCGTGATGCTGGCCATCACCTCCTCGCTGCGCGGCCGTGCCCTTCCCAAGGGCTTCCTGGCCTTTGGTGAAGTGGGCCTGGCCGGCGAGGTGCGGCCCGCGCCACGCGGGCAGGAGCGGCTCAAGGAAGCGGCCAAGCTGGGCTTCTCCGTCGCCGTGGTGCCCAAGGCCAACGCGCCCAAGAAGGCGATTGAGGGGCTGACGATCCACGCTGTGGAGCGCGTGGAGGAGGCCTTACAGGTGCTGCGCACACTCGACTAGTTCCTACAATCGGGCGACACCTCACAGGAGCCGCTCCATGTCCCAAATCACCCTCGCCGTCGCCCGCGACCTGATTGATCAGGCCATGGCGCATGCCACTGAGAAGTTCAAGAAGCCCGTCTGCGTCTCGGTCTGTGATGCCACTGGCCTGCTGCTGGCCTTTGTGCGCATGGACGGCGCGCCGGTCCGCAGCGTGGCGATTTCTCAGGGCAAGGGTTACAGCGCAGCGCGCATGGGCGTGACCACGCAGGCCGTGCTGGAGCGCCTGCATCGCGAGAACATCGAGATTGGCTACTTTTGTGACCCGCTGCTCACGGCCTTGCCCGGCGGCTCGCCGCTCAAGGACAAGGACGGCGTGCTGTGCGGCGCCATCGGTGTCAGCGGTCTGACCTCGGCCGAGGACCAGCAGGTCACCGACTACATCGCCGCCAAGTTCGCGGCATGAAACAAGTCCGTTTGCCTTCGGGGGAGCAGGTGCCGGCCCTGGGCCAGGGCACCTGGTACATGGGCGAGGACCGCAGCGCGCGCAAGGCGGAGATTGCGGCCCTGCAGCTGGGCCTGGACCTGGGCCTGAAGCTGATCGACACGGCCGAGATGTACGCCGAGGGTGGCGCCGAAGAGGTGGTGGGTGAGGCCATCGCGGGTCGCCGTGATGAAGTCTTTCTGGTCAGCAAGGTCTACCCGCACAACGCCTCGCGCCTCGGGGTCGCTGCGGCCTGCGAGCGCAGCCTCAAGCGCCTCAAGACCGACCGCATCGATCTCTATCTGCTGCACTGGCGAGGGTCAATCCCGCTGGCCGAGACCGTGGCCGGTTTCGAGGCCCTGCAGCGCGCGGGCAAGATCCGCCACTGGGGCGTGAGCAACCTCGATCTGGACGACATGCGCGAGCTCGCGGCCGTGCCCGGCGGCGGGGCTTGCGCTGCCAACCAGCTGCTCTACAACCTGAGCCGTCGCGGCATCGAGTGGGATCTGCTGCCCTGGCTGCGCGAGCGCGGCATGCCGGTGATGGCCTATTCGCCGATCGAGCAGGCGCGGCTACTGCGCCACCAAGGCTTGCAGGACTTTGCGCGCCGCCATGGCATGACGCCGGCCCGGGCCGCGCTGGCCTGGTTGCTGGGGCAGGAGGGGGTGATGGCCATCCCCAAGTCGGCCAGCGTCGCCCATGTGCGCGAGAACGCGGCGGCCCGAGACCTCGGGCTGGACGCGACCCAGCGTGCCGAGCTCGACCGGCTGTTCGCCCCGCCCACCGGGCCGTCGGCGCTGGAGATGCTCTGAGACAATCCAGGGCATGTCTCTCCAGAAAATCCTGCTTCCCATCGGCGCCGTGGTGCTCGTCGTCGCCGGTTACCGTTCCTGGGGCTGGGGTGGGGTGGCCTTTGCCGTGGGCGCGCTGACGCTCTGGTTGATGCTGCATTTCACCCGCCTCATGACCATCCTCAAGCGCGCGGCCAACACGCCCCTGGGCTATGTGGGCAGTGCCGTGATGCTGCAGGCCAAGCTCAAGCCCAAGATGACGCTGATGCACGTGATCGCTATGACGCGTTCGCTGGGCGTGCAGCTCAGCCCGCCCGACACCCAGCCCGAGCAGTTCCGCTGGACCGACCCCTCGG
>JAIERT010000236.1 GCA_019746735.1 Burkholderiaceae bacterium
CGCGCGTGCTGACCGAAGCCGCCATCATGGGCAAGCGCGACGAGCTGCGTGGCCTGAAGGAAAACGTCATCGTCGGCCGCCTGATCCCCGCAGGCACCGGCATGGCCTACCACGACGCCCGCAAGGTGCGCGAGGGCATGGACGAGGCCGAGCGCCGCGCCATTGCCGACGCGGAAGCCGCCGAACTGGCGGCGCAGAACAGCGAGGATGCCGCCACCGAGTAAGACCGGTTGCGTGTCCGCGCTGTCATGCGCCCCTGCCCCAGGTGCCACCGTGCCTGGGGCATTTTTTTGCCCCATGATCCATCCGCATGAGTGAAGACAAGCTAGCCCCGGCGCTCTGGCGCCAGCTGCAGGCCGCCGCGGTCGCCCTGGCGGCCATCCGTGCCGGGACCTCCGGCACCGCGGCCATCGAGGCCGCGCCCAGCCTCTTGCGGCCCGGCGTGCAGGCCCTGGTCTATGCGGCCCTGCGCCAGCTGGGCCGGGCCGAGGCGCTGCGCAAGCGGCTGGCACCGCGCAAGCCGCCACCCGCCGCCGACGCACTCTTGTGCCTGGCGCTGGCCCTGGCCTGGCGTGACGAAGGGGCACCCTACGAAGCCCACACCCTGGTCAATCAGGCGGTGGAGGCGGCCAAGCGGACCGAGGCGACCCAGGCCCAGGCCAGCTTCATCAACGCCTGCCTGCGCCGTTTCCTGCGTGAGCGCGAGGCCCTGGTCGCCCAGACCGATGCCGACCCGGTGGCGCGCTGGAACCACCCGGCCTGGTGGATCGCCCGTCTGCAACGCGAGGTGCCGCAGCACTGGCAGGCCATCCTGCAGGCCAACAACACCCAGGCGCCCATGACCCTGCGGGTGAACCTGCGCCAGGGCAGTGTGGAGGAATATCTGGTCGAGCTCGGTGCGGCTGGCATCGCGGCCCGCCGCACCGGGCCGCAGGCGCTCACGCTGGCGACCGCCTTGCCCGTCTCGCAGATTCCCGGTTTTGCCCAGGGCCGGGTCTCGGTCCAGGACACGGCGGCCCAACTGGCCGCTCCGCTACTGATCGAGGGGCTGGCGCATCGCCGCGGTCTGCGTGTGCTCGACGCCTGCGCGGCCCCCGGCGGGAAGACGGCGCATCTGCTGGAGCTGCTGGATGCCGCAGAGGTCACGGCACTGGACATCCACCCCGCGCGCTGCCGTCGCATCACCGAGAATCTGCAGCGCCAGGGCCTGCAGGCGCGCGTGCTGGCCGCCGACGCCGGCACCCCCGAGGCCTGGTGGGACGGCCAGCCCTTCGACGCCATCCTGCTCGACGCGCCCTGCACAGCCTCGGGCATCGTGCGCCGGCACCCGGACGTGCGCTGGTTGCGCCGGGAGACGGACATTGCGGCACTGGCGGCCCAGCAGGCCCGCCTGTTACAGACCCTGTGGTCGTTGCTGGCCCCCGGTGGACGATTGGTGTACTGCACCTGCTCAGTCTTCCGTGCCGAGGGGGAGGAGCAGGTGCAGGCGTTTCTTGCGCACAACAAAGCAGCCCGTTTGCTGCCTGCGCCGGGGCATTTATGGCCCTTGGCGACGCCGCAGGGGGAGCCGGTCACGGACAATCGGAGCAGTGACCACGATGGCTTTTATTACGCGCTGCTGGAGCAAGGCGCGGGCTGAACTGTCCGCGCTTCTCGCCTGTGCCCTGCTGGGGGGGGCCGTGTCCGTGCACGCGCAGCCCGTTGCGGTCGACGTCAGCCAGCTGGAGCTGCGGCGCCAGGGCGAAGCGGTGGAGCTCAATGTCGGCCTGCAGTTCGAACTGCCGGGACCGGTGCAGGACGCGCTCAACAAGGGCCTGCCCGTGATCTTCGTGGCCGAAGCGGAGATCTACCGCGAGCGCTGGTACTGGCTGGACAAGCGCGTGGCCAGTGCCCAGCGCCAGATGCGCCTAGTCTACCAGCCGCTCACGCGCCGCTGGCGCCTGAGCATCGGCAGCGGGCCCGGCCGCCCCGGGGAGTCGGCGGGCGCGGCCCTGGGCCAGACCTTCGACAGCCTGGACGAGGCCCTGGCCCTGATCCGGCGCTTCGTCGGCTGGCGCATCGCCGAATTCGGTGCGCTCGAGGCCGGCAGCACCCACCGGCTGGAATTCCGTTTCCGCCTCGATACCGCCCAGCTGCCGCGTCCGCTGCAGATTGGCACCCTGGGTGAGAGCGACTGGGTGCTGGCTGCCAGCGCCAGCCGCCGGCTGCAGCCGGAGAGCCTGAAGTGAAGGGCTCGGCGGCAGGGGGCGAACGACGGCCGACGCCGGAGTCCACGGCCCTGCGCTGGACCTTCGGGGTGGTGCTGGCCATCGTGGTGGCCATCGGTCTGGTGCTGATGTTCCTGCTGACCCAGGCCACAGGCAACCGCGAACTCTACGAGCGCAACTACGCACGCCTCTTCACCCTCAACGTGGTGGTGGCCGTGGCCCTGCTGGGTGTGATCGCCTGGGTGGCCTGGCGCCTGCTGCGCCGCCTGCGCCAGGGGCGTTTCGGCAGCCGCCTGCTGGTCAAGCTGGCCATGATCTTCGCGCTGGCGGGCTTTGTGCCCGGCCTGCTGATCTACGTGGTGTCCTACCAGTTTGTCTCGCGCTCGATCGAAAGCTGGTTCGACGTGCAGGTCGAGGGCGCGCTTGAGGCGGGCCTGGGCCTGGGCCGGGCTACGCTGGAGACGCTGTCCGACGATCTGGCCACCAAGACGCGTTCGGCCTCCGTGTCCTTGCAGGACGCCCCCGACGTAGTGGCCGGCCTGATGCTGGAGCGTCTGCGCGAACAACTCGAGGTGCGCGACGCCATCCTCTGGAGTGCCAGTGGCCAGCTGCTGGCCAGCGTGGGTGACTCGCGCTTCCTGCTCAATCCCGAACGGCCCGCGCCGGCGCAGCTGCGCAAGGCGCGCAGCCAGCGCGCCGTGACCTGGGTCGAGGGCCTGGAGGACGGCAGTGCCATGGCGCCGGCCCAGGCCCGCATCAAGGCCCTGGTGCTGGTGCCGCGCACCGGGCTGGACATCCTGGACGAGCCGCGCTTCCTCATGGTGACCCAGGTCCTGCCCGAGGCCCTGGTGGCCAATGCCCTGGCCGTGACCGAGGCGCACCGCGAATACCAGGAACGCGCCCTGGCGCGCCAGGGCCTGCGGCGCATGTACATCGGCACCCTCACGCTGAGCCTCTTCCTCGCGGTCTTCGGTGCCGTGCTGCTGGCCGTGGTGCTGGGCAACCAGATCACGCGGCCACTGCTGCTGCTGGCCGAGGGCGTGCGCCAGGTGGCCGCGGGCGACCTCACGCCCAAGGCCGCGCTGCAGGGGCGCGACGAGCTCGGCGGCCTCACGCGATCGTTTGCCGACATGACCCAGCAGCTGGCCGATGCGCGGCGCGCGGTGGAGGTCAGCATGGAGCAGGTCAATGCCGCGCGCGAGAACCTGCAGACCATCCTGGACAACCTGACCGCCGGCGTCATGGTGCTCGACGCCAATGGCGTGATCCAGTCCGTCAACCCCGGCGCCACGCGCATCCTGCGCGTGCCCATGGCGGCCTGGGAAGGCCGGCGCCTGTCCGACATCGAGGGCCTGGAGGAGTTCGCGCGCAGCGTGAAGCAGCAGTTCGACCGCTTCGTCGAGGAACGCGCCGAACACGCACTGGACCACTGGCAGCAGTCCTTCGAACTCGGTCCGCCCTCGGGCTCGCCCGCAGCCGACAGCGCCGACGGTCGCGGCACCCTGACCCTGGTGGCGCGCGGCGCCGAGCTGCCGGGCAAGGCCTGGCTGCTGGTCTTCGACGATATCTCCGAGATCGTCTCGGCCCAGCGCGCCCAGGCCTGGGGCGAGGTGGCGCGCCGCCTCGCGCACGAGATCAAGAACCCGCTCACGCCCATCCAGCTCTCGGCCGAGCGGCTGGAGCGCAAACTCGCGGGCAAGGTGGAAGAGGCCGAGCAGGCCGTAGTCACCAAGTCCGTCAAGACCATTGTCGACCAGGTCGATGCCATGAAACGCCTGGTCAACGAATTCCGCGATTACGCGCGCCTGCCCGCGGCCGAGCTCCATGCCCTGGATCTCAATGCCCTGGTCGGCGAGGTGCTGCAGCTCTATGGCGGCTCCACCGCGCGCATTCCCGTGGCCCGAGAGCTCGACGCGCGCTGCCCGCCTGTCATGGGCGACGCCCAGCAGCTGCGCCAGGTGCTGCACAACCTGGTGCAGAACGCCCAGGACGCCACCGAGAGCGCGGGGCGCAGCGGACCCGAATTCCCGGTCACCGTGCGCACCCAGTGGGTCGAGGCCAGCGGCCGCGTGCGCCTGAGCGTGCTCGACTGGGGCACGGGCTTTCCCGAGGCCATCCTCAAGCGCGCCTTCGAGCCCTA
>JAIERT010000364.1 GCA_019746735.1 Burkholderiaceae bacterium
CCGAGAAGGCCAAGGTCTACATCCCGCACTTCTGCTACCACAAGAAGCTCAGCATCGCGGCCAACTGCCGCATGTGCCTGGTCGACGTGGAAAAGGCGCCCAAGCCCATGCCGGCCTGCGCCACGCCCGTCACCCAGGGCATGATCGTGCGCACCCAGACCGACAAGGCCCTCAAGGCCCAGAAGTCGGTGATGGAATTCCTGCTGATCAACCACCCGCTCGATTGCCCCATCTGCGACCAGGGCGGTGAATGCCAGCTGCAGGATCTGGCCGTGGGCTACGGCGGTTCCGCTTCGCGCTACGCCGAAGAGAAGCGCGTGGTCTTCCACAAGGACGTGGGCCCGCTGATCTCCATGGAGGAGATGAGCCGCTGCATCCACTGTACGCGCTGCGTGCGTTTCGGCCAGGAGATCGCCGGCGTCATGGAGCTCGGCATGAGCCACCGCGGCGAGCATTCCGAGATCGAGACCTTCGTCGGCCACTCGGTGGATTCCGAGCTCTCGGGCAACATGATCGACATCTGCCCCGTGGGTGCGCTGACCAGCAAGCCCTTCCGCTACCAGGCCCGCACCTGGGAGCTGGGCCGTCGCAAGTCCGTGTCCCCGCATGACTCCACCGGCGCCAACCTGATCGTGCAGGTCAAGAACAACCAGGTGCTGCGCGTCGTGCCGCTGGAGAACGAGGCCGTCAACGAGTGCTGGATCGCCGACCGCGACCGCTACTCGTATGAGGCCCTGAACGGTGCCGACCGTCTGACGACCCCCATGCTCAAGCAGGGGGGCGAGTGGAAGGAAGTCGACTGGCAGACCGCCCTCGAATACGTGGCCAACGGCCTCAAGGGCGTCAAGGACCAGCACGGTGCCAAAGCCGTCGGAGCCCTGGTCAGCCCGCACAGCACGCTCGAAGAGCTCTACCTGGCCGCCGGCCTGGTCCGCGGCCTGGGCAGCGACAACATCGACCACCGCCTGCGCAACGCCGAGTTCGGCAAGGCCGAAGGCGTGCGCTGGCTGGGCCTGCCGATCGCTGAACTCACGCAGCTGCAGCGCGTGCTCGTCGTCGGCTCCAATCTGCGCAAGGATCATCCGCTGTACGCCCAGCGTCTGCGCCAGGCCGTGCGCCACGGTGCGCAACTCAACACCATCACGTCCAGGAAGCTGCTCAAGGACACCGACGCCTGGGCCATCCGCTTGGCCAACGCGGTTGTGAGCGAAGCCGGGGAGTGGGCCCAGGCCCTGGCCAATGTGGCTGCCGCCATCGCCGCTGAGAAGGGCGTGAGCGCCCCTGCGGCAGGCCAGGCTACGCCTGAAGCCAAGGCTATCGCCGCTTCGCTGATCGGTGGCGAGCGCAAGGCCGTGCTGCTGGGCAATGCCGCGGCCCATGCCGCCAACGCCTCCAGCCTGCTGGCCCTGGCCAACTGGATTGCCGCGCAGACCGGCGCCAGCGTGGGCTACCTGACCGAAGCCGCCAACACCGTGGGCGCGCAGTGGGTCGGCGCCCAGCCGCAAGGCAGCGGCCTGAACGCGGGTCAGATGCTGGCCGGCGGCCTCAAGGCGGCCGTGCTGCTCAACGTCGAGCCCGAGGACACCGCTGCCGGCGCCGCCGCCGCCGCGGGCCTGAACCAGGCCGAGATGGTCGTGACGCTGAGCCCCTTCAAGACCAACCTGGCCTTCAGCGACGTGCTGCTGCCGATTGCGCCCTTCAGCGAGACCTCGGGTAGCTTCGTCAACGCCGAAGGCCGCGTCCAGAGCTTCCACGCCGTGGTCAAGCCCCTGGGCGAGACACGCCCGGCCTGGAAGGTGCTGCGCGTGCTGGGCAATCTGCTGGGCGTGAACGGCTTCGACTTCGAATCCTCGCAGGACGTGCTGGCCGCGGCCAGCGTCAAGGCGCCAAACCTGAGCAACGCCACCCAGGCCGCCATCAATCTGGCCGCCCCGGCGGGCGAGCCTGTGTCGGCGGCCATCTACCAACTCGACGGCCTGGTCCGTCGCGCGCCGTCGCTGCAGCTGACGGCCGACGCCCGTGAAGGAGTGGCGGCATGATCGACGCCTTCTACAACTGGGGCCTGAACCTGCTCGCCGCCGGCTGGTGGGGCGAGCTGGCCTGGCCCGTGGTCTGGAACCTGCTCAAGATCGTCTGCGTGCTCGCGCCGCTGATGGGCGCCGTGGCCTACCTCACGCTGTGGGAGCGCAAGCTGCTGGGTTTCATGCAGGTGCGCCTGGGACCCAACCGCGTCGGTCCCATGGGCCTGCTGCAGCCCATCGCCGATGCGCTCAAGCTGCTGACGAAGGAAATCATCCAGCCCACGGCCGCGGCCAAGGGCCTGTTCGTGCTCGGTCCCATCATGGCCATCATGCCGGCACTGGCCGCCTGGGTGGCGATCCCCTTCGGGCCCGATGTCGCGCTGACCAACGTCAACGTCGGCCTGATGCTGATCATGGCCATCACCTCGATCGAGGTCTATGGCGTGATCATCGCGGGCTGGGCCTCCAACTCCAAGTACGCCTTCCTGGGCGCGCTGCGCGCCTCGGCTCAGATGGTGAGCTACGAGATCGCCATGGGCTTCTGCTTCCTGGTGGTGCTCATGGTCTCGGGCAGCATGAACATGACGGCCATCGTGCAAGGACAGGGCAGCGGCTACTTCGCCGACATGGGCCTGAACTTCCTGTCCTGGAACTGGCTGCCCCTGCTGCCCATCTTCATCGTCTACCTGATCTCCTCCGTGGCCGAGACCAACCGCCACCCCTTCGACGTGGTCGAGGGCGAGGCCGAGATCGTGGCCGGCCACATGGTCGAGTACTCGGGCATGGGCTTTGCCATCTTCTTCCTGGCCGAATACGCCAGCATGTGGCTGGTGTCCATCCTGGCCGTGGTCATGTTCCTCGGTGGCTGGTACCCGCCCATCGACAGCACCGTGTTCAACGCCATCCCGGGCTGGATCTGGCTGGGGCTCAAGACCTTCGTGGTCGTGTCCATGTTCATTTGGATCCGCGCCACCTTCCCGCGTTTCCGTTACGACCAGATCATGCGTCTGGGCTGGAAGATCTTCATCCCGGTCACCCTGGTGTGGCTGCTTGTCGTCGGCATCTGGATGCAGACGTCGTGGAACATCTGGAACTAAGGGGACGACATGCAAGCTGCATCTGCCTTTTCCCTCAAGGACTTCTTTAAGAGCTTCATGCTGGTGGAGCTCGTCAAGGGCATGGCCCTGACCGGCCGCTACACCTTCGCGCGCAAGGTCACGCTGCAGTACCCCGAAGAGAAGACCCCGCTGTCGCCGCGTTTCCGCGGCCTGCATGCGCTTCGCCGTTATGAAAACGGCGAAGAGCGCTGTATCGCCTGCAAGCTCTGCGAAGCCGTCTGCCCGGCCATGGCCATCACCATCGAGTCCGAAGTGCGCGCCGACGGCAGCCGCCGCACCACGCGCTACGACATCGACCTGACCAAGTGCATCTTCTGCGGCTTCTGCGAGGAAAGCTGCCCGGTGGACTCCATCGTCGAAACCCACATCCTCGAATACCACGGCGAAAAGCGCGGCGACCTGTACTTCACCAAGGACATGCTGCTGGCCGTGGGCGACCGCTACGAGCCCGAGATCGCCGCGGCCAAGGCGGCCGACGCGAAGTACCGCTGAGGCGCCACGAACAAGCGAACACGATCATGGACGTCAAAACCGGTTTCTTCTTCCTGTTCTCGGCGGTGCTGCTGTTTGCGGCCTTCCGGGTGATCACGGCGCGCAATCCCGTGCACGCCGTGCTCTACCTCATGCTCTCCTTCTCGCAGGCCTCGGCCATCTGGCTGCTGCTGGAAGCCGAGTTCCTGGCCGTCGCCCTGGTGCTGGTCTACCTCGGCGCGGTGATGGTGCTCTTCCTCTTCGTCGTGATGATGCTGGACATCAAGATCGACCAGATGCGCCGCGGTTTCTGGAAGCACCTGCCCCTGGCCGCCACGCTGGGCGCCGTCGTGGTGTTCGAGATGGCCGCGGTGCTGCTCACGGGCTTTCGCGTCACCGATGAACCCGCCGTGGCGCAGGTCATCGGCGAGGCCGTCGAGGTGGACAACGCCAAGGCCCTGGGCATCCTGCTCTACACCGAGTACGTCTACCCCATCCAGGTGGCTGCGGCCATCCTGCTCGTGGCCATGATCGCCGCCATCGCGCTGACGCTGCGCGAGCGCAAGGACAGCAAAGCCATCGACCCGTCCATCCAGGTGCGCGTGCGCGCCGCCGATCGTCTGCAGATCGTCAAGGTCGTGCCCACCCAGGCGGCGCCCGCCGCGGCCCCCGAGGAGAAGAAAGAATGACGCTCACGCTCGGTCACTACCTCACGCTGGGCGCCGCGCTGTTTGCCAT
>JAIERT010000316.1 GCA_019746735.1 Burkholderiaceae bacterium
CACGCCTGGGCGAGACGGCGCGCGAGCGCCTCAAGGCCATGGCCGAGACCAGCGACGGCTTCGAGATCGCGCGGCGCGACCTGGACATCCGCGGGCCGGGTGAGTTCCTCGGCGCGCGCCAGTCGGGCGCGGCCCTGCTGCGCTTTGCCGATCTGACGGAAGACAGCCACCTGCTGGCCTGGGCCCGCGAGGCCGCCCCGGTGATGCTGGACCGCCACCCGGCCCTGGCCGAACGCCATGTGGCGCGCTGGCTGGGCAGCCGGACCGACTATTTGAAAGCCTAGCCGCACCCAGCAGGCAGTGCCAGCCATCAGAGTTGCACTGCGCGCAGGTTTCCCGAGAGCTCGCCCCTTGGCTGCAGGTGCGTCTTGCCGCGAGGCGCCGACCGTCATACGGCCCCCGCATCCCATGCACAAAACCGCTCATGGTGGAGGGCTTTGTGTCGCGAAGTTAAAGAAATGTGAAGTTAAGAAATAATGCGGGTGAGAATAAATCGCATTGGCATTAACTTTTACTTCAACTTTTACTTCCTATGAGACAACTCAGCTCGCCCCGCTCTGCCCTCAACCGACGTCCGCCCGCGCTGCGCCGCAACGCACTGACCCTGGCGGTCATGGCGCTGGGCGCGACGGGGATGGTCTGGGCCCAGACCGGGACATCTGCGGCGACGGCACCTATCGAACCATCGCAAGCTGCAAGCCGTGCGTCGGCCGCCACCCTGGACGAGGTGCGGGTGATCGACTTTCGCGGCAAGCAGATGGACAGCATCAAGTACACGCGCGACCTGAAGAACACGCCGCGCATCATCAGCGTGCTGCCCAGCGATCTGCTGGAAGAGCAGAACGTCACGTCCATCAAGGACGCGCTGCGCAACATTCCCGGCATCAGCTTGCAGGCGGGCGAGGGCAATCCGCCCGGTGGCGACCAGCTCAAGATCCGGGGCTTCAACGCACGCGACGATCTCAACGTCAATGGCACGCGGGATCTGGGCAACTACTTCCGTGATCCCTTCTACATCGAGCAGCTCGAGGTGGTGAAGGGGCCGAACTCGGCCTACGCGGGCCGCGGCTCGGCGGGCGGCACGATCAACTTCGTGACCAAGAAGCCCACGCTCAAGGAGCACAACCGGGCCGAGGTCAGTGTCGGTACCGACAGCTACATGCGCGTCACGGCAGACCTGAACCGTCCGATCGACGACAACAGCGCGGTGCGCATCAATCTGATGCGGCACGAGAGCGACAAACCCGGTCGTGACGTGGCGAATGAAAGCCGTTACGGCCTCTATGCAGCGTACACCTGGGGCTTCAAGGAGCGCACCCAGATCACCGCTGACTTCCTGCACACCCGCCAGAACGATCTGCCAGACGCTGGCCTGCCGATGGACCGGACGAATGTGCTGGGCAATGGCGGCAAGTTGCCCCAGGGACTGAACTTCAACAATTTCTATGGCCACGTCGACGATTACAAGAAGGTCGATGTGAACCAGCTGGGGCTGGTGGTGCAGCATGCCTTCGATTCGGGCGTGGTGCTGCGCAACCAGACACGTTTGACGCAGGTAAAGAACGACTCCATCACCTCCTCGCCGCGCATCGTCAACGCGACCACCGCGCGCGGCGATACCAAGCCGCGCGACCAGACCGACCAGGGGGTCAACAACCAGACGGATCTGCTGTTCAGCTTCAGCACCGGATCGGTACAACACGACATGGTGACCGGCGTCCAGCTCGCGCGCTACACCTACGAGAACTGGCGCCGGCGAGACACCCAGGGCCCGACCACCTCCCTGTACAACCCAGCACTGCGGGTGCTCGGGGCTTCCACGCCCGTGTACGACGGTACGGTGTACAGCTTCAAGACCGAGGAACTCGGTGTCTATGTGCTGGACACCATGAAGTTGTCCGAGCGCTGGGAGCTCAATCTGGGCGGACGCTGGGACAAGGTACGGGCCGAGGCCAAGCGACGTGGCTTCACGGGCGCCCTGGCCGCCAACAACACGGACCATGCCCGCGAAGACACCGAGTTCAGCTGGAGCACGGGGCTGGTTTATAAGCTGCGTCCGGACACGTCGCTGTACGCGGCCTACGGCAACGCCTACAACATCTCGGGCAGCTTTGATCGCAACCAGGTCCAGCTGGCGGGTGGCGGAGCGACCGAAGCCGTGGTCGGCCCGACCTTTAGCACCCCACCTGAGAAAGTCCAGGCCATCGAGTTCGGCGCCAAATGGGACATCGGCGCCGACCTCGACCTCAACGCCGCGGTATTCCGCACCGAGACGAGCCAGGGACGCTTCCCCGCGGCCGTGCCTGGCGCTGTGACGATCCCGAATGTGGAATACCACATCAACGGTTTCGAGCTGCTCGCGGCCGGCAACTTGAGCCGGCGTTGGAAGCTGTATGGTGGCTACACCTATCTGCAATCCGAAGTGACCGCGGCGCCCACCAATCCCTTTGCCGTGGGACAGGGGCTGGGCGGTACGCCACGGCATACGTTCAACCTGTTCAGCACCTATGATGTGACGACGCATTGGACCCTGGGTGGGGGTCTGCAGCATGTGTCGCGCCAGACCAGTGGTGTCGAGCCTTCGCAGCCGACGGGCAACGCCAACCGTGTGGTGACCATTACCGATTACACCGTGACCGACTTCTACGCGACCTACAAATTCACACCGAAGACCCAGATTCGGGTGAATCTGTTCAATGCCTTTGACGAGCGCTATATCCAGCAGCTGGCCGAGGGCGGTGGACAAGGTATCCCGGGCCCGGGGCGTCAGCTGATCGTCACCTTGCGACAGGACTTCTGAGGCAGGCGATGCTGGTCACCTTTGACGACATCTTGACCGCTGACGAGCTGGCTGCAGTACGCAGCCAGCTCTCGAGGGCTCCCTGGAGTACCGGGCTCAGCGCGGGACCCCAGGCGATGCTGGCGAAAAAGAACCAGCAACTGCCGGAAGACTATGCGGGGCTGCCCGACCTGCGACGTCTGGTGATGCGGGCCCTGAACCGTTCGCCCCTGCTCCTGTCGGCGGCCCTGCCGCACAAGGTCGTACCGCCGAATTTCAATCGCTACACGCCCGAGCACAGCCACTATGGGTGGCATACCGACAGCACCTTGCGCTATCTGCCGGACGGCAGTGTGTTGCGCACCGACATCTCGGCAACCCTGTTTCTGAGCGATCCGGAGGCGTACGAGGGCGGCGAGCTGTGCATCGAGGACACCTACGGACAGCACCCTGTGAAGCTGAGCGCCGGCAGCCTGGTGATCTATCCTTCCGGGTCGATTCACGAGGTCCGGCCTGTCACGCACGGCGAGCGGCTGGCGTGCTACCTGTTCATGCAGAGTGCGGTGAAAGACACGGAATGCCGTCGTCAACTCTACGAGATGGACCAGGCCTTGATGGACCTGCGCCAGCGCTGCGGAGAGGGTGATCCGGCGCTGGTCCGCCTCACAGGGCTCTACAACAACCTGGTCCGGCGCTGGTCCGAGTGCTGAGTTCGACGAGCCCCCTGGTGCCTGCACGCAGGTCACGTGCGGCAAGCGTGCAGGGGCAGCGGACACAGACTTGAGGCCGAGGGAGTTGCAAATTTGTAGCAGTCTCATTGGAAATTGCAAGGCGTACCGGCGGGTCTGATTTAGACTCGGGCCAACCACAGGGCAACCCGCATGGCCACTGCCGCACCCAACCCCCTCGCCTCGGGCGACGCCGCCTACCTCTACCGTGCCGCCATCGGCGAGCGCAGCCAGGACTATTACCTGCGTCATTTCGCGCGTTTCGATGGCGAGGGCAAGGCGGGCACGAGCTGGAACTGGGCGGCCTACTGGACCACCTTCAACTGGCTGGTCTACCGCCGCATGTGGGGCTGGGCCCTGGCCTATGTGGCGGCGCTCATCGGCCTGGCGCTGCTGGTCTTCGGCGTGGGCAAGCTGGTGCTCAACTACTCCGACACCAGCGCCATCCTGCTGTCGCTGCTGCTGCTGACTGCGGCCTTCGTCGTGCCCGGCCTGTATGCCAATGCCTGGTTCTACACCCATTGCAACGAGAAGATCACCGCCGCGCTGAACAAGGCACCCGAGATCAAGCAGGCCGCCGCGCTGCTGGCGGCCGATGCCCCGCAGTCGCGCCGGCTCTGGGTGCTGGCGCTGGGCAATGCGGCGGTGCTGGCCCTGGCCCTGTCGATGCTGAACTGGTTCCAGACCAGCGAGAGTGCGTTGCCCCAGCTCGCGCGTGAGCAGTCCGGCACGCTGCAGCCGGCCACGCCGCCCGCCGCAAGCCCTGCCCCGACGCCGGCCACCACGGCCGCCACGGCCAGTGCCCCTGCGGCCGAGCCCGCAGTGCTCACACCGGCGCCGACC
>JAIERT010000363.1 GCA_019746735.1 Burkholderiaceae bacterium
CCGACGCCAAGGGCAAGCTGTTTGGCAAGCTGGCCAAGGAAATCATGGTGGCCGCGCGCGGCGGCGCCGACCCGGCGCTCAACTCCCGCCTGCGTCTGGCCGTGGAACAGGCCCGCAAGGCCTCCATGCCCAAGGACACGCTGGAACGCGCTATTAAGAAGGGCGCGGGCCTCACCGGTGAGGCGGTGCACTTCGAACACGTGATGTATGAGGGCTTTGCCCCGCACCGCGTGCCCGTGATGGTGGAATGCCTGACCGACAACGTCAACCGCACCGCGCCCGAGATGCGCGTGCTGTTCCGCAAGGGCCAGCTCGGCACCTCGGGCTCGGTGGCCTGGGACTTCGACCACCTGGGCATGATCGAGGCTGAAGCCGCCAGGCCCGATGCCGACGTGGAAGTGGCCGCCATCGAGGCCGGTGCGCAGGACTTCGAAGCCGCCGGTGAAGACGGCGTGGCCGTGTTCCTCACCGACCCCGCCGACCTGGACCTCGTGAGCCGCGCCCTACCGGCCCAGGGCTACACCGTGCTCTCCGCCAAGCTGGGCTACAAGCCCAAGAACCCGGTGGACCCGGCCAGTCTGAGTGCGGAGCAGCTGGAAGAGGTGGAGGCTTTCCTGGCGGCGATTGATGCGCACGATGATGTGCAGCATATGTACGTGGGCTTGGGCAGCTAAGTCCTTCGCCTGCGGGGAACCGTCCTAATGGCAGCTGCCAGCCCAGGGCCACCGCGGCTATCGAGATGACGGCTACATGCTGGTTGCCGTCACTTGGTTTTGAAGCGCCAATGTCTGCTACCAACGATACCAGTCATTGACCCGCTTACAGGCTGACCGGCCAGTTCAGAACGTGAATCGGCCGGTCATGGACCTAGCGCCCCACTGCCGATGGTCGTGACCGGAAGTGCACCTAGTTTTCCATCTTCACGTCATCGAAGAAGCCAGGCCAGACATGCACGCTCAGCGTCCCGTGCTTCGCCTTGATCTTCTTGAGTACAGCCGAATCATTAGTCGGTGAGATTTCCAGAATCTCGCTGTACGTGAGGCCATCCTTGCTCTCGTTGTAGTTAACTTCATACTCCAGCACTGCCGCCTCTTCCTCGGTCAGTCCGAGCTCTTCGGCGAGCATATGGGCTAAGTCCCGGCGGGGTGGCCGCTCATCTTCATCCTCATCCAAGCCGCCCCACTGCAACTTAGCGTGTGTGACCTTCAGTTCGGGCACAGTGAATAGACATCCGCCTAGGCGGCTGAACGTCAGCGTCGCCTCGACGTTGACCTTGTGCCCCCAGGAGGGCTTGTTGGGATCCTGCTCCATAGCCACATGCCCGGTGATGTTGAATGAGAAGTCATCCTCTGACTGGTCCATGGGATCGAACGATGCGCTACCTTCCTCAAAGGGCTCGTGACCTTCTAGGTAGAGCGGCATGTAGACCTCGCCCAGCCACCCATTGGTCATGGTTGTCTGAGAGATCACGTCAGGATCATTTATCGCTCGGTCGTCAACGAAGGTGTACAGGGCGGTGAAAAAGCTGTCCGGAGTTTCATGAACGCGGTCGGCTGGCAGATGCTTCTTCAGCGCTTTCAGAATCGGTTCGGCCCATCCCGAGCCGGCGTATCCGAGCTCCATCGCGCGGGCGGCTAGGAGGCGTTCGTCGAGCAAAACGTGCCCGATGTAGTCAGACGACTTCGCTGCGGCTTGAAGGGACGCGAACGTGCGACAACCGACAGCGGCCGCAAGCAGCTCCTGAGCGTGTCCGAGTTGAATGGGGTAGCCGGCGGCGACGCATTCAACGCGGGCTGCGTAGGCAAGGGTAGAGAGATCAAACTTCATACGGTTCTCCTGATCTGCGCAGGACATCGAGCGATTACGTGTCCAGCGCACGCGAGTCCGCATGGGTTGGAACGGGGTGAAAATGCAGTGGAAATCTGTCGGTTTCGAGCCGCTCGAAGCTCAGGCTGACGCCTTGCGCGTCATTGTGCCAGCGACCGCCTCCCCAGGCAAGCAAGGAGGTGCAGGGAGCTCCCAACAGCCGTCCTGCCAGCCAAAATGGGCGATAGCATCCAGAAGAGGAACCATGAGCCTTGCTAGCCAGTTGCTGACGCCTATCCCACGGCGTGCGTTTGACCTTTACGCCATGAACTTGCCGCACGGTCCCAACTACGGCGACGACGAGTTCATTTCGGCTTGGAAGAGCGAGCGCACGTCCGAGGTTGGCGCGATCTTCCGTTCGCCGGATGGAACCTTCGTCACAGTGGCAATGCGTAGGCGCGTTGACCACTGTTTCGTAGTGGTGGCTCTAGGTGGAGGGATCGGCGATTACGACCAGGCGCTGGCTAAGCTATCCGCAGACTTGAAGGTGGGGCAGCCAACTGAGCCGTTGCCGTCAGGTGAGCGCCGTCGCCGTGGTCTATTCGACTTGGGCGACCGGACGCCATGTGCGGTCTTCAAGCTCCTAATGGATTCGCCGACACGGTGGGCAGCGGTCAACACATTGACGGAGCTCTACCTAGCGATGCCAAACCCGGACCAGAACTTCGCGGCGGATATGCAGACGGCGAACTTCGACTCGCGCCTCTGGGAACTCTATCTGTTCGCGTGCTTCCGGGAGCAAGGCATCCTGGTTTCTCAGGATGTCCCGTCGCCGGACTTCAAGCTCAACGCTGGGGGGCATCAGGGCTATGTCGAGGCTGTGACGGCCAACCCAGTCGAGCCGCGAGGCGATGGCTTGCCGGAAATCCAGCACGCCCCGCCTGACAGGGCTGACCGCTTGGCCGGCGACGCCGCGGCCAGGTTCGCGCGGACGTTGCGATCCAAGATTCAGAGGTCTTACCATGACAAGCCGCATGTAAGCGGGCTGCCGTTTGCCATCGCCCTTGCGGACTTCCATGGAGGAAGCACGATGGTCTGGAGCAGGGAGGCGCTACCCACGTATCTCTACGGCCAACTGGCGGTGGTCAAGGAAGACGAAAATGGTCGGTATGCGGCGAGCGAGCCCATCGAGAGGCTACGAGGGCACAACATCAGGGCCGGCCTTTTCAACGACCCCGAGATGCGTGGGCTGTCCGCGGTCATCTTCAGCAATGCCGGCACCCTCGCGAAGTTCAACAGAATGGGACTGCTGGCAGGGCTGGCGGTTCCAGGTGTGAAACTTCAGCGGCAAGGCATCCTGTTCGACCGAACGCCAGGCGCCCTCGAACCCATCGACTTCGACCTAGACGTGGCCTCGCCAGAGTACGCGGCGCTCTGGCCTCACGGCGAGGAATGGTGTATCGAGCTGGAGGTGTTCCACAACCCCAACGCCGACCACACATTTCCAATTGACCTGCTGCCGGGAGCGTGCCACTGCTTTGAACGGGGCGGCGAAGTCGTTTGCGAGACGATATGGAAGAACTCGATTTTGTCTTCCATGACCACCATCATCGCACCCAAAGAATTACAGAGTTGGTATGCGCTCAGGTCTGCCTCAGAGGTTACCCGGGTTCAAGGTCGTCCGTAGATCGTATAGCCGATTGAGCAACAGCCATTCTGGCTGATGAATTCGGCTGAAACGCATCAGCGTCGGATTCTCATCCAATAGCGGTCGTCAATCCAAGTTACCTATGGATTGCTTGGACGCCTGCAATGTGGCCGAATCCGGACGCCCAGGATTCCGCCCTGACAGGCTGCAACCGCTGCATAGCCGCCAATCGGTCTGTCAGCCCAGCATCCAAGCCTTCAAGTCACCGGCGTCAGCTTGGCCACCGACAGCGCCAGCCACTTGGTGCCATGGCGCGGGAAGCTGATCTGGGCGCGCGCATCGTCGCCCGAGCCTTCGAGCGTGAGCACCTTGCCCTCGCCGAACTTGTTGTGGAAGACCTGCATGCCGACCTTGAGGCCGGTGGCCGCTTCCTGCGCCTGCTGGACGACTTTGGCACTCGACGCAGGGGTGGCACCGGAGTCACGACCGTAGCCGCCTGAGTAGCCGCTGGTGGAGCCGCCCTGCCAGCCCTGGCCCCAGCTCTCGCGCTGGCGGTTGTAGCCGGCGGCCGGCGGCGCGAAGCCGCTGCCGAAGCCCTGGTTCTTGGGCGTGATCCACTTGAGCGTCTCTTCGGGCAATTCGTCGAAGAAGCGGCTGCGGATGTGATAACGCGTCTGGCCGTGCAGCATGCGCGTCTGCGAGTGGCTGAGGTACAGGCGCTGGCGCGCGCGTGTGATGGCCACGTACATGAGGCGACGCTCTTCCTCCAGCCCGTCGAAGTCGTTCATGGAGTTCTCGTGCGGGAAGAGCCCCTCCTCCAGGCCCGTGATGAAGACCACGTCGAACTCCAGGCCCTTGCTGGCGTGCACGGTCATCAGTTGCACGGCCTCCTGGCCCTC
>JAIERT010000351.1 GCA_019746735.1 Burkholderiaceae bacterium
TCTCGGCGCGGCCCATCTACGCGGTGCTGCAGGTCAGCAGCCTGGCCGTGGGCCTGCTCGCGCTGCTGCTGCTGGTACTGCTGCGTACCGACCTGATCAGCAGCTGGCGCCAGGCCACGCCAGCCAATGCACCGAACCGTTTCGTCATCAACATCCAGCCCGACCAGGGCGAGGCCTTCCAGCGCCAGCTGCAGCAGGCCGGCGTGCAGGGCTACGACTGGTTCCCCATGATCCGCGGACGCCTGGTAGCCGTGAACGGCAAGCCCGTGCAGGCCCAGGACTACACCGACGAGCGGGCCCAGCGCCTGGTTGAGCGCGAATTCAATCTTTCGCACAGCGCGCAGCTGCCGGCGCACAACCCCATCGTGGCGGGCCGGTGGACCGCCGAGGATCGCGATGGCATCAGCATGGAGGACGGCATCGTCAAGACCTTGGGGCTCAAGCTCGGTGACAAGCTGCGCTTCGACATTGCGGGTCTGCAGCACGAGACCACCATCACCTCGCTGCGCAAGGTGGACTGGGGTTCGATGCGCGCCAACTTCTTCGCGCTCTACCCCGTGAGCCAGATGCCCGAGCTGCCGGCCACCTACCTCGCGGCCCTGCGTGCGCCACAGCAGCCGGGCTTCGACAGCGCGCTGGTGCGCCAGTTTCCCAACATCACCGTGGTGGACTTGAGCGCCACGCTGGCCCAGGTGCAGCGCGTGCTGGAGCAGGTGAGCCGCGCGGTCGAGTTTCTCTTCGGCTTCACGCTGGCCGCGGGGCTGGTGGTGCTGTTCGCGGCCGTTACCGCCACGCGCGAGGAACGCGCACGCGAGTACGCGGTGATGCGCGCCGTGGGGGCGGGCAGCGGCCTGCTGCGCCAGATGCAGCGCGCCGAGCTGGCTGGCGTGGGCCTGCTCGCCGGCGGCCTCTCGGCCGTGGTCTCGGGGGTGGTGGGCTGGGCACTCGCCCGTTACGCCTTCAACTTCGAGTGGACGGTGAGCTGGTGGCTGCTGCCGGTGGGGGCCTTGAGCGGTGCCTTGCTGGCCTGGCTGGCTGGCTGGTGGGGCCTGCGTGCCGTGCTGCGCCGGCCCGTGGTGCAGACGCTGCGTCAGGCGGCGAGCTGATTGCTATTGTTTTTGTAGCTTACTGTCGCCTGATGCGACTGGGATAATCCCGGCATGACTTTCGAAGAGCAAACCAAGCCCGCCACCCCTTTCGAATGGATCGGTGGCGAGGCCAAAGTCCACGCCCTGGTCGAGCGCTTCTACGACCTCATGGACCTGGAGCCCGGCTACAAGGAGCTGCGTGCCGCGCACGGTAGCGAGCTCAGCGATGCCCGGCAGAAGCTGTTCTGGTTTCTCTGCGGCTGGCTCGGTGGCCCCAACCACTACATCGAACGCTTCGGTCACCCACGCCTGCGTGCGCGCCACATGCCCTTCAAGATCGGCCTCGTCGAGCGCGACCAGTGGCTGGCCTGCATGGACCAGGCCATGGGCGAGGTCGCCATCGACGAGGAGCTGCGCGGCAAGCTGCGCGAGTCTTTCGCCGGTACTGCCGACTGGATGAGAAACACCCCGGGCTAGCCCAGGGTACGTGCCATGGCCGTGGCCGCCGCGTGCAGCTGCGGCACCTGCTCGACGGCGCGCGCGAGCGACATGCGCGCGGCGGGCGCCTGCAGGGCCAGGGCCGAGCGCACCGTGCGGCTGCCGCTGGCCTTCACGGGCACGGCCGCGCAGACCAGGCCCTCGACGAACTCTTCGGCGTCCACGGAATAGCCCTGGCGCACGATCTGCGCCAGTTCTGCTTCCAGCGCGGCGCGCGCCGTGAGGGTGGTGGGTGTGTAGCGCGTGAGCGGCAGGGTGTCGAGCAGGGCCTGGCGCTGCGCTGCCGGCATGTAGGCGAGGAAGAGTTTGCCGCTGGCCGAGCAGTGGATAGGCACGCGTGTGCCGGCCTTGAGCTCCATGCGCAGGGGAAAGGCCGCCTCGACCCGGTCCAGGTAGATGACTTCGGCACCGCTGAGGGCGGTGAGGTTGCAGCTTTCGCCCACGTCATTGACCAGCTGGCGCAGCACGGCATGACGCACGCCGCGCTGGGTGTTGGCGCCGAGCACGTTCTCGGCCAGTGTGACGAGGCGTGGGGCCGGCGCGTAGAGCTTGCTGCCAGGTTCGCGTGCGAGCAGCCCTCCGGTTTCGAGCTGGGCGAGCATGCGATGCACGCTGGGCTTGGGCCAGCCGGTGTGGCGCACCGCGTCCATCAGGCTGAAGGGCTCGCCGCCGGCGCAGACCTGGTCCAGCAACTCCAACACGCGCAGGGTGGGGGCGAGCTTGTCGGCTTCTTTGCTCATAGTTTCGATATTCGAGACGAATTCGGATATTTTTCGAGATGGAGTAGTTGCGGAGTCTATGCTCGCGGCAAATAAAGACAAGTGGAGACCATGACTTTCCCGTTCCGAAACGCCGTGCTCACGGGCGCCTGCGGCGGCCTGGGCCAGGCCCTGGCGCGCGAGCTGATCGCCCGAGGCGCGGCCGTGGCCCTGGTAGGGCTGAACCGGCCGGTGCTCGACGCCCTGGCCGCGCTCGCGCCCGAGCGCTGCACGGCCTACACGCCCGATGTGGCCGATGCCACCGCCATGCAGGCCTGCGCGCGCGACTGGACCGTACGCCACGGCGTGCCCGATCTGCTGATCGCCAACGCGGGCGTGGCCGGCGGCTACGACACCGCGCAGGCCGACGACCTCGCCGTGATGCGCCGCATGCTGGAGATCAACCTGCTGGGCGTGGCCACCACCTTCCAGCCGCATCTCGCGGCCATGCGTGCGCAGGGCCGTGGCGCCCTCGTGGGCGTGGCCAGCATTGCGGGCTGGCGTGGCATGCCGGGCAACGGCGCCTACTGCGCGAGCAAGGGCGGCCTGATCCGTTATCTGGAGAGCCTGCGCGCCGAACTGCGCGGCACCGGCCTGAGCGTGCACACCGTGAGCCCAGGGTATCTGCGCACCGCGCTGACCGCCGGCAACCGCTTTGCCATGCCCGGTCTGATGGAGCCCGAGGACGCGGCGCGCACCCTGCTGGCCGGGGTGGCGCGTGGGCGTGAACACATCGTGCTTCCGCGGCGCATCGGCTGGCTCTCGCGTGCCCTGTCCCTGCTGCCCGCGTCCTGGCAAGACCGCATCCTGCTGGGCCAGCCGCGCAAGCCACGCGTGGGTGAGGCCGGCGCCACGGCCATCCCCGGTCTGCCCGCTGGCGACTCTTCTTCCTCCGAACCCCGACGCTGAATTCTGTTTTCATGAGCACCACCGATACCCGCACCCAGATCGCCCTGATCGGCGCCGGCCCCAGCGGCCTGGCCGCCGCGCGCAACCTGCAGAAGCTCGGCATCCCCTTCCAGGGCTTCGAGGCCTACACCGACGTGGGTGGTCTGTGGAACATCCACAACCCGCGCAGCACGGTCTACGAATCGGCGCACCTGATCTCCAGCAAGACCACCACCGAATTCAGCGAATTCCCGATGAAGGCCGAGGTGGCGGACTACCCCAGCCACCGCGAGATGCGGCAGTACTTCATCGATTTTGCCGAGCACTTCGACCTCAAGCGTCACTACCACTTTGGTGCGCAGGTGCTGGCGGCCGAACCGGTGGGTGAGGGCGCCTCACCCTTGTGGCGCATCCGCTGGCGCGACGCGCAGGGCGAGCACAGTGCCGATTTCAAGGGCCTGGTCATTGCCAACGGCACGCTGGCCGAACCCAATCTGCCCAAGTTCGAAGGGCAGTTCAGCGGCGAGCTGATCCACACCGCGGCCTACAAGAGTGCCGAGCAGTTTCGCGGCAAGCGCGTGCTCGTGGTGGGGGCGGGCAACTCGGGCTGCGACATCGCGGTGGACGCCGTGCACGCGGCCGAGAGCGTGGACATCTCGGTACGCCGCGGCTACTACTTCGTGCCCAAGTACATCTTCGGCAAGCCGGCCGACACCCTTGGTGGCAAGCTGCGCCTGCCCGTGTGGCTCAAGCAGAAGATCGACGCCCTGGTGCTGGGCTGGTTCACGGGCGACCCCGCGCGCTTCGGCCTGCCCCGGCCCGATTACAAGATGTACGAGTCGCACCCGGTGGTTAACTCGCTCATCCTGCACCACCTGGGTCATGGCGACATCCACGTCAAGCCCGACATCGCGCGCCTCGATGGCCGCACCGTGCATTTCAAGGACGGCCGCGCGCAGGACTACGACCTCATCCTCTGCGCCACGGGCTATACCCTGCACTACCCCTTCATCGCGCGTGAACTGCTCAACTGGCAGGGCATGGCACCTCAGCTCTACCTCAACATCTTCGCGCCGCGTTTCGACAACCTGGCCGTGATGGGCATGATCGAGGCCAGCGGCATCG
>JAIERT010000026.1 GCA_019746735.1 Burkholderiaceae bacterium
GGCGCTTGGCCAGCATGGCCGACATGATGTTGTCCTCGTCGTCGCTGGTGAGTGCGAGGAAGAGGTCCATCTCGCTCACGTTCTCTTCCAGCAGCAGGTCTTCCTCGACGGCGTCGCCGTTGAGCACGAGCATCTGGGTGGGCAGCTGGCTGGCCAGGTAGTCGCAGCGCTTGGCGTTCTGTTCGATGAGCTTGACCTGGCACTGCTTCACCAGGCTGCGCGCCAGTCGCAGGCCCACCTTGCCGCCGCCGGCGATCATGACGCGCTGCACCGGCTGGTCCAGGTTGTGCAGCGCGGCCAGCACCAGGCGGATCTGGTCGGCCGCGGCCAGCACGAAGATCTCGTCGCCGGGCAGCACGCGGGTGCTGGCGTCCGTGGGCATCTCGGTGTCCATGCGGTAGAGCGCGACCACGCGCATCTGCGCCACTGGCAGGCGCTCGCGGAACTCGGCGATGGTGCGGTTGGCCAGGATGCTGCTGCTCGTGACGCGCACCGCGGCCAGGCAGACCCGGCCCTCGGCGAAGGACAGCACCTGCAATGCCTCGGGGTAGTCGATGAGCTGGTGGATGTAGCGCATCACCGACTCTTCGGGGCAGATGACGTGGTCCACGGCAAAGCCGTTCTTGGACAGCAGCGCGTCGCCCTCGGCGAACTCGGGCGAGCGCACGCGTGCGATGGTCACCGGCACGTTGAAGACGTCGTGCGCGATCTTGCACACGACCAGGTTGGATTCGTCCAGCGCTGCGCAGGCGATCAGCATGTCGGCGTCCTGGGCGCCGGCCTCGCGCAGCACCGAGGGCTGGATGCCGTTGCCGACCACGCCGCGCAGGTCCAGCCGCTCCTCGAGCTGGCGCAGGCGCGCCGGATCCTGGTCGATGACGGTGATGCCGTTCTGCTCGGAGCTCAGGCTTTCGGCCACGCTCTCGCCCACGCGACCGGCGCCGAGGATGATGATGTTCATGAGGTGTGCAGGAACAGGCGTCTACTCGGCCACCGGCTCGCGGCGGCCGGCGCCATCATAGAGGTCCAGGCAGCGCTCGCGCCAGGCGTGGACCGGGTCGTCCTCGGCCAGCAGCTCGAAGGGGCTGCTGGTGCGCGCCCACATGAAGGCGCCGAAGGCCAGGTAATCCGCGTAGCCCGGCTGCTCGCCGTTGAGGTAGGCGTGGTGGCCCAGGGCCAGGCGCATGGGCTGCAGGCCGCGGCGGAAGGCGTCGAGCCGGTCTTCGCGGCCGGCCTGCAGCGCTTCCAGCGTGGTCTTGTAGCTCTTCTCGCGCGAGGCGCGGAAATAGGCCTGGTCGGCCGGGTCCAGGCGATCGTGCAGGTCCTGGAGGACGAGCCGCGCGATCGGGCCGTGCAGGCCGGTCTGCGCCCAGTACTGGAAGAACTTGAGCACCGGGGCCGACGCGGGCGTGAGCAGGCGCGGCGTGTCGGGAAAGGCCGCGTCCAGGTGCTGCACGATGGCCCAGCTGTCGGTGATCAGTTGCCCCTCGTGTCCGATGGTGGGGATGGTGAGCTTGTCGCCGCCGCTGTTCAGGCTGGGGATGTCGGTGAAGAGCACGTCCTTGACCTCGAAGGGGATGCCCTTGTGCAGCAGGGCCATGCGCACGCGCCAGCTGTTGGGAGAGAAGTGGGCGCGACGCGCGTTGACGAGGTCGTAGAGCAGCATGAGGGGGTCCGTTGGTGAAGAAAAATCAGGAGGCGTCCTGGCGGCGCGGTGCGGGCTTGCCGCCCCAGCCATGGCAGACGAAGAGGCGAAAGCGCGAGATCACGCGCCCGGCGTGCTGTGTGCTCCAGCTGTCGCCGAGTTCGCAGCGCTCGAACAGGCCCTCGCCCACCGGGATCTGGTAGGACTGCTGGGACCAGTCGAGCACGATGGCGCTGTAGTAGCGGCGCAGCGGGCCGTGCCACTGCTCCAGCTGGTCGGGCTCCGGGGTGAGCACATAGACCGGCAGGGGTTGCGCGTACCAGGCCAGGCGGCTGCCGAGGCTGCGGTGCTGCACGGCCAGGCGCGGAATGCCGTGCTCGCGCGCGAGCCGCTGGGCATGCAGGCCGGCCATGCGCCAGCCATAGAACTCGGCAAAGGGGTTGACCCGCTCGGGCTCGCCGCTGCCCGGCTCCTCGCTGGCCAGCCAGGGCGGCCCCCCCAGGGCCAGCAGCAGGTAGAGCAGCAGGGTGCACAGGGCCTGCGCCCCGCCGAGCACCCAGATCAATTGGCGCCGCCCGCTGGCCCACAGCGCTGCCAGGCCCAGGCCGGCAAAGGGCGCCAGCGCCGTCCAGGCGGGCGCGGTCCACAGCGTGAGGCTGGTGTTGCTGCCCGCGTAGACGGCCAGCACCGCCAGGGGGATGGCGAAGAAGCCCAGCAGCCAGGTCTGCGGCCGGTTCAGGCCCAGGCCGCCGAGCACGCCGTGGTGCAGGCCACAGATACCCCAGATCAGCAGCGGGTAGAGCAGGGCCTGGGCGAGCAGGAAGAGCAGCAGGCGGCCGGGCTCCCAGGGGTTGCCGACCAGCTGCTGCAGCGGCTCCAGCAGCAGGGGCCAGCCCTGTTGCGCATGCCACCCCAGCAGGGGCAGCAGCATCAAGCCGGCCAGCAGCAGGGCCTGCCCGGGGCCGCGCAAGCGCAACAGGCGCGCACCGTGGGCGCTGAGCAGTCCGCAGAGTGCGGGCAGCACGATGAGCCAGGCGGTGTAGCGCGCCAGGCCGGCCAGACCCAGCAGGGCGCCGAGCAGCAGCCATTCGCTGCGGCGGCGCGCGGTCTCCTCGTCGTACAGGCGCAGGGTCTGCCACAGCAGTGCGGCCGTGCAGAGCATGAGCAGGCTGTCGGGCAGCAGGGCGATGCCCATGAGGTGCAGCAGCGGCGCCAGGCTGTAGGCCAGGACGGCCCACAGGCCGGCGGCGTCGGGCGTGATCGAGGCGGGCACCAGCAGGTAGTGCAGACGGCGCGCGATGTCGTAGACGAAGAGCGCCGACAGCGCCCACAGCGCTTCGGGCAGCAGGCGCAGCCAGCCCGCGGAGGCTTCGAGCTGCACCAGAGGCCAGAGCAGCCAGCCGATCAGCGGCGGGTGGTCCGTGTAGGCCCAGTCCGGGTGCAGGGCGTAGAGCGCGTGCAGGGCCTCGTCCGGCGACAGGCCCAGCATCGCACCGAGGACGAGGTGCAGCAGCGCATGCCCGCCCAGGAGCAGGGCCAGCAAGTTGGAAGGACGCGTATGGAGGACTCGCACGGACAGGCAGGTGTAACAGTGCGCAGTCTAAACCCCGTCCCGCAGGGCTACACTGCAGGAAATCCCGGCCATGCCCACCGCCATGCCTGCTTCCATCCCGCTGGTCGATCCCTGCCGTTGTCCCTTGTGCGGCCAGCCCAATGCCTGCGCCAACGAGATCGCCCGCGCCACCGGCCAGGCGCAGCCGCCCTGCTGGTGCACCACGGTGGCGTTCCCGCCTGAGCTGCTGGCGCGCGTGCCGCCCGAAGCGCAAGGGCAGGCCTGCATCTGCGCGGCCTGTGCCCGCGCGGCCCGGACCTCCTGAGCTTTACTTCGCGCCCTCGATGAGCCAGCGCATCAGCGTCTCGCAGTCGGCGGGGCTGAGGCGCTCGTGTGCGGCGATGTGGGCGAACAGACCGCCGGCGCGCAGCTTCTCGGCGAGCAGGCGCGGCGCATCGGCCTGGCCGCGGTAGCGCGCATAGTCGGCCGCGAGCTGGGCCATGCCGGGCGCATTGCGCCGCGGCGGTTCGCCGTGGCAGCTGTAGCAGCCCCGGTCGAGCGCGAGCTGCGCACTGGCCTGCGCCGGCAGGGGGGCGATCAGCAGCAGGGGCAGCAGGAGGAACGCGCGCATGTTCCCATCGTGCCAGCCATTCGGCCTGGTGGGCAAGCCCTGGCAGCCTGCTAGCATGCGCGCAGAGAAAGAACACCATGGTCCGCAGCACAGAAGAACAGCGCCAGGCCCTGCGCTCGACCTGGGTCAGCGTCTGGGTCAACCTCTTCCTGGCTTCGGCCCAGGTCGTCATCGGCGTGTACGCGCGCTCGCAGGCCCTGATCGCCGACGGCCTGCACTCCCTCTCCGATCTGGTGGCCGACGGCGTGGTGCTGGTGGCCGCGCGCCACTCGCACGCCGAGGCGGACGAAAACCACCCCTACGGCCACGCGCGTTTCGAGACCGCCGCCTCGCTGGCCATCGGCCTGATCCTGCTCGGCACGGGCGTGGGCATGGTGTGGGCCGCGGGGGTCAAGCTGCATGGCGGCGAGAGCCTGGGCGCCGTGCATCCGCTGGCCCTGGTGGCGGCGCTGGTCACGCTCGCAGCCAAGGAGGGCCTGTTCCACTACATGCGCCGCATCGGCGAAGGGCTCAAGAGCTCCATGCTGATTGCCAATGCC
>JAIERT010000221.1 GCA_019746735.1 Burkholderiaceae bacterium
GCAGCCTGCTGGAAGAAATCGAAGGGACCATCAGCGGACATCGCGATGGCCATGGCTTCGTGGTGCGTGACGACGGGGAGCCCGACATCTACCTGCCGCCCAACGAGATGCGCGCCGTGCTGCACAAGGACCGCGTCAAGGCCCGCATCGTGCGCTTTGACCGCAAGGGCCGGCCTGAAGGCCGGGTGCTCGAGATCCTCGAGCGCGCCACGCAACCCATCATCGGCCGCCTGCTGCAGGAAAGCGGCGTCTGGCTCGTCGCTCCCGAGGACAAGCGCTACGGCCAGGACGTGCTGATTCCCAAGGGCGGGACCGGCCAGGCCAAGCCAGGCCAGGTGGTGGTGGTCGAGCTGGTGGAGCCGCCCGCGCTCTATGGCCAGCCCGTGGGCCGCATCAAGGAAGTGCTGGGCGAGATCGATGACCCGGGCATGGAGATCGAGATCGCCGTGCGCAAGTACAGCGTGCCGCACGAGTTTTCCGAGGCCTGCATCGCGCAGGCGCGCGGCCTGCCTGACAAGGTGCGACCGCAGGATACGAAGAACCGCGTCGATCTGACCGATGTCCCCCTGGTCACCATCGATGGCGAGGACGCACGGGACTTCGACGACGCCGTCTACTGCGAGCCAGCGACCCAGGGACGCGGGCGCAACGCCCAGCGCGGGTGGCGCCTGCTGGTGGCGATTGCCGATGTGAGCCACTATGTGGAGACCGGCTCGCCCATCGACGTGGACGCCTACGACCGCGCGACCAGCGTCTACTTCCCGCGCCGCGTGATTCCCATGCTGCCCGAGAAGCTCTCCAACGGCCTGTGTTCGCTCAACCCGGACGTGGACCGCCTGTGCATGGTCTGCGACATGTTCGTGAGCAGCGAGGGCGAGGTCACGGCCTACCAGTTCTATCCGGCCGTGATGCACAGCCACGCGCGTTTCACCTACACCGAGGTGGCGGCCATTCTGGCCAATACGCGCGGCCCCGAAGCGGCGCGGCGCAAGCAGCGGGTGCAGGATCTGCTGAACCTGCATGATGTCTACCGTGCCCTGCTGGCCGCGCGCGCCAAGCGCGGCGCCGTGGATTTCGAGACCACCGAGACGCAGATCATCTGCGACGAGAGCGGACGCATCGAGAAGATCGTGCCGCGCACCCGCAACGATGCGCACCGCCTGATCGAGGAGGCCATGCTGGCCGCCAACGTCTGCAGCGCCGACTTCATCGGCCAGAGCAAGCATGCCGGTCTGTTCCGCGTCCACGAGGGACCGACGCCCGAGAAGAACGAACTGCTGCGCAACTACCTCAAGGCCACGGGCGTGGGGCTGACCATCAGCGAGGACCCGTCACCCGCCGAATTCCAGGCCATTGCGATCGCCACCAAGGAGCGGCCCGACGCCCAGCAGATCCATGCCATGCTGCTGCGCTCCATGCAGCAGGCCATCTACACGCCGCACAACAGCGGCCACTTCGGCCTGGCCTTCAAGGCCATCCTCAACAAGACGCGCTACCACCTGCCGGTCCTGCCCACGCCGGGCGAGGCGCATGCCAAGCTCACCAAGCGGATCGAGAAGAGCGAAGCCGCGAAGATGAAGATCTCAGGCGAGAAGCCGAAAAAGGTCAGTGCCGAACTCATGGCCTGGCAGGCCGCGGGCCTGCACTGCAGTGCCAACGAGCGCCGTGCCGACGAGGCCAGTCGTGACGTGGAAGCCTGGCTCAAGTGCAAGTACATGCGTGAGCATCTGGGCGAGGAGTTTGGCGGCATCGTGACGGCGGCGACCAGCTTCGGCCTCTTCGTCACGCTTGATGCCATGTATGTGGAGGGGCTGGTTCACATCACCGAACTCGGTGGCGAGTACTTCCGTTTCGACGAGGTGCGCCAGGAACTGCGCGGTGAGCGCACCGGCATCCGCTACGCCATCGGCACACGCGTGCGTGTGCAGGTCAGCCGTGTGGATCTCGACGGCCGGCGCATCGACTTCCGCCTGGTGCGCGAGGGCGAAGAGCTGACCAGCCGCGCCCTGCGCGACAAGGGCCTGCCCCACGGGGATGACGACGAACCCGCGGGTGTGCCGCGTAAGGCCTCCCAGAAGCGCGCACAGAAGAAGGCGGGGGATGCGCAGAAACGTGCGCTGCCTTCGCCGATCCAGGCCCTCAAGGCCTCGGTCAAGGCCGCCGCGAAGAAGGTGGTCGACAAGGCCAAGGGCAAGGGTCGCAAGACGCGCCGCTGAGCCGGCGCGCTGATTTCAAGACGAGGAGACGCGATGAGTGAAGCGAAGCGGGTGGCCGTGGTCACCGGCGCGGGTACGGGTATCGGCAGGGCGGCTGCGCTGGCCCTGCTCGAGGATGGCTGGCATGTGTTGCTGGCCGGGCGGCGCAGCGAGCCGCTGCAGGCCGTGGCGCAGGAGAGCGGCGCCGGCGTGCGCGCGCTGGCCGTTCCCACCGATGTGGCGCAGCCCGAGTCGGTGCGCGCCCTCTTCGATGCCGCGGTGCAGAACTGGGGCCGCGTGGACCTGCTGTTCAACAACGCCGGCGTCAACGCGCCGGGCGTGCCCCTGGAGGACCTGACGCCGGCGCAGTGGAAGGACGTGGTGGACATCAACCTGACCGGCATGTTCCTCTGCATCCAGCAGGCCTTCCGGGTCATGAAGTCGCAGAGCCCGCGCGGCGGGCGCATCATCAACAACGGCTCGATCTCGGCGCATGCGCCACGACCCAACTCCATCGCCTACACGGCGACCAAGCACGGTGTCATGGGCCTGACCAAGACGGCCTCGCTCGATGGCCGCAAGTACGACATCGCCGTGGGCCAGATCGACATCGGCAACGCCGCCACCGAGCTGGCCATGCGCATGACCCAGGGCGTGCCCCAGGCCAACGGGCAGATTGCTTCCGAGCCGCTGCTGGATGTGGACATCGTCGGCCAGTCCGTGCTCTACATGGCGAACCTGCCGTTGGAGGCCAATGTGCTGTTCCATACGGTGATGGCGACCAAGATGCCCTTTGTCGGGCGGGGCTAGGACGACTGCGGCGCCAGGAAGCGCAGGTAGCGTCGGGCCACTTCGGCCGGGGCTTCCATCATGGGCAGGTGGCCCAGCCAGCTCAGGATTTCAACCTCGGCCTGGGGCAGCAGGGCGCCCAGCGTGCGCGCACCGGTGGCGTCAAACACGCGGTCCTGCCCGCCCCAGAGCGCCAGCACCGGACCGCGCAAGGCCGCGATGCGCTCATGCAGCAGGTGGCGGTCACGCAGCTGTTCCTGCCAGAGGCGCTGGTTGGACGGCGCGCGTTCCAGCGCCTGGGCCCGGGCGCCCTGCAGGATGGGGTAGGGCAGGAAGGGTGGGCGCGCGAACACCAGGCTCATCATCTCCCGGAAGGCCTGGGCGTCGGGCGTGACCAGCGGTGCGCGCCCGGCCTCGATGGCCAGGTCCATGTCGCTGGGCAGCAGGCTGCGGATGCCATGCGGCGCACCGATGAAGGCCACGCTGGACACGCGCTGCGGCTGTTCCAGCGCCAGCAGGGCCGCCAGGGTACCGCCCATGGAGCTGCCCGCCAGATGCACACGCTCCACCCCCAGCGCTTCGAGCAGGGCAAGCAGGCGCTGCGTCTGGCTGGCATAGTCATAGGCGGCATCTTCATGGCGCGTGCTGGCGCCGTAGCCCGGCAGGTCCGGCACGATGACGCGGTAGTGCGGCGTCAGCCGGCGCGCGAAGTCCACCCAGTGGTCCTTCTCGCCGAAGATGCCATGCAGCAGCACGACGGTATCCCCCTGGCCACCGGCCAGGTAATGGATCTGGTGCCGGCCCAGCACCATCGTGTGTTCCTCCAGGCCCGCCCGTTTGCGGTTCAGTTCGGTCAGGGCGGGACGCAGCAGTTCGGGTCGGCCGTACCAGGTGGCCGGGACGAGACAGGCCAGTGCGGCCAGGATCAGGGTCAGGTAGTTCAATCGGTTGCTCCTTGTTCATGCGGCCGGTGTCTCCGGCCTGGCGGGTGCAAGACTATTCGGCCGCAGGAAAAAAGACTTGTACGATTGGGCTATGCCTGCACAGAACAGCCTGACGCTGGGGGCAGACCGCGCGCTCTACCTCGGTGAACTGCCCGCCACGGGCTGGCACCGCCACGCCTCGCCGGTCTTGCTGCAGGGGCTGTCCGGGCGTTTTGCCCTGCATCTGGGCCCCGGACGGGTCGAGACCTGCCATAGCGCGCTCATCGACACCGGCGTCGAGCATGTGTTCGACCCGCTCGGCGAAACCGTGGCCCTGGTCTATCTCGAGCCGGATGCGCCCGAGGTGCGCAGCCTGCGCGCGCTGTTTGCGCGGCACGGGGGTGTGGTCCTCGATCCGGCCCGGCCTGTGCAGGCGCGCAGCGCGAGCCAGACCCGGCTGCAGGCCTTTGACCTGCCGGCCCT
>JAIERT010000137.1 GCA_019746735.1 Burkholderiaceae bacterium
TCAGCGCCGGCATGGCGATCTACGACACGATGAACTTCATCAAGCCCGATGTGTCCACGCTGTGCATCGGCATGGCGGCGAGCATGGGGGCCTTCCTGCTGGCCGCAGGGGCCAAGGGCAAGCGTTTCTCCCTGCCCAATTCCAAGGTCATGATCCACCAGCCCTTGGGCGGGACCCAAGGTCAGGCGACCGAGATCGAGATCCACGCGCGCGAGATCCTTAAGACCCGTGAGCAGCTCAACAAGATCCTGGCCGAGCGCACCGGCCAGCCGCTGGACAAGATCGAGCGCGACACCGAGCGCGACTACTACCTGTCGGCTGATGAAGCCAAAGAGTACGGCCTGGTCGATCAGGTGATTGCCAAACGCCCCTGAGCCCGGTCCGGGGCTGTTGTTTTCTGGCGCCAGCCCCTGGATGGGGGCCGGCGCCGCTTGGTTATCATAGATTCGGAAATATCCGGAAAAGGCGTTCCCCCCATGGCGGACAAAAAAGGCACGACCAGCGAAAAGACCCTGTACTGCTCTTTCTGCGGCAAGAGCCAGCACGAGGTCAAGAAGCTGATCGCCGGTCCCTCGGTCTTCGTCTGTGACGAGTGCATCGAGCTGTGCAACGAGATCATCCGCGACGAGCTGCCCGCCACCACGGAAGGTGCCGAGGGCCGTGGCAGCCTGCCCACGCCGGCCGAGATCAAGGCCAACCTGGACAACTACGTGATCGGCCAGGAAGCGGCCAAGCGTACGCTGGCCGTCGCCGTCTACAACCACTACAAGCGCCTGCAGCACAAGGAGCAGGCGCGCAAGGACGATGTCGAGCTCGCCAAGAGCAACATCCTCCTGATCGGCCCCACCGGTTCGGGCAAGACCCTGCTGGCCCAGACCCTGGCGCGGCAACTGAATGTGCCCTTCGTGATGGCCGACGCCACCACGCTGACCGAGGCCGGCTATGTGGGCGAGGACGTCGAGAACATCATCGCCAAGCTGCTGCAGAGCTGCAATTACGAGGTGGACAAGGCCCAGCGTGGCATCGTCTACATCGACGAGATCGACAAGATCTCGCGCAAGTCCGACAACCCCTCCATCACGCGTGACGTGTCGGGGGAGGGCGTGCAGCAGGCCCTGCTCAAGCTCATCGAGGGCACCATGGCCAGCGTGCCGCCGCAGGGCGGGCGCAAGCACCCCAACCAGGACTTCATCCAGGTCGACACCACCAACATCCTCTTCATCTGCGGCGGTGCCTTTGCCGGCCTGGAGAAGGTGATCGAGAACCGCACCGAGTCATCGGGTATCGGTTTCGGTGCGGCGGTCAAGAGCAAGCAGCAGCGCAGCCTGACCGAGGTGTTCAAGGAAGTCGAGCCCGAGGACCTGATCAAGTTCGGCCTGATTCCCGAACTCGTGGGTCGCATGCCCGTGGTGGCCACCCTGGCCGAGCTGTCGGACGACGCGTTGGTGCAGATCCTGACCGAACCCAAGAATGCGCTGGTCAAGCAGTACGCCAAGCTCTTTGCCATGGAAGGCGCGGATCTGGAAATCCGCCCGGCGGCGCTCAAGGCGATTGCCCGCAAGGCGCTGGTGCGCAAGACCGGTGCACGCGGCCTGCGTTCCATCCTGGAGCAGGCCCTGATCGACACCATGTTCGATCTGCCCACCACGAGCAATGTGGAAAAGGTGGTGGTGGACGAGTCCACCATAGAAGAAAACAAAGCACCCTTGCTGGTCTATCGCGAGGCCGCCAAAAAGGCCTGAAGCAGCCGGTTTTCCAGTCCCAACTTCATGGATATGCACTTTCAGCCCGACTTATCATCAAAGCCGGGTTGAAAATCCTCCATACCCATCCATATTCAGCAGACCACACAAAGGTTATCCCATGTCCGGTCACACCCCCCTGCCTTCCCAGCCGATCGACCTGCCCTTGCTGCCGCTGCGGGATGTCGTGATCTTCCCGCACATGGTCATCCCGCTCTTCGTGGGACGCCCCAAGAGCATCAAGGCGCTCGAAGCCGCGATGGAGGCCGAGCGTCGCATCATGCTGGTGGCCCAGAAGGCTGCCGCCAAGGATGAGCCTCAGGTGGCCGACATGTTCGAGGTCGGCTGCGTCTCCACCATCCTGCAGATGCTCAAGCTGCCCGACGGCACGGTCAAGGTGCTGGTCGAAGGCCAGCAGCGCGCACTGGTGAACAAAATCGTCGAGGGCGAGTCGCACTTCACCGCGACTGTGCTGCCCGTGCAGGCGGTCGAGTCGGTTGGCGCCGAGCCGCGGCAGACGAGCGAGATCGAGGCGCTGCGTCGCGCCGTGATGCAGCAGTTCGACCAGTACGTCAAGCTCAACAAGAAGATTCCGCCCGAGATCCTCACGTCCATCTCCAGCATCGATGACCCGGGTCGTCTGGCTGATACGATCGCCGCGCATCTGCCGCTCAAGCTGGAGAACAAGCAGGCCGTGCTCAGCCTGGCCGACATCAAGGGGCGGCTGGAAAACCTGTTCGAGCAGATCGAGCGCGAGGTTGATATCCTCAACGTCGACAAGCGCATCCGCGGCCGCGTCAAGCGCCAGATGGAGAAGAACCAGCGCGACTTCTACCTCAACGAGCAGGTCAAGGCCATCCAGAAGGAACTGGGTGAGGGCGAGGACGGCGCCGACATCGAGGAGATCGAGAAGAAGATCAAGGCCGCGCGCATGCCCGCCGAGGCGCGCAAGAAGGCCGAGAACGAGCTCAAGAAGCTCAAGCTCATGTCGCCCATGTCGGCCGAGGCTACCGTGGTCCGCAACTACATCGACACCCTGGTCGGCCTGCCCTGGAGCAAGAAGACCAAGATCAAGCATGACCTGGCCAACGCCGAGGGCGTGCTCAACGAAGATCACTTTGGCCTGGAAAAGGTCAAGGACCGTATCCTCGAATACCTCGCGGTTCAGCAGCGCGTGGACAAGGTCAAGGCGCCCATCCTCTGCCTGGTGGGCCCGCCGGGCGTGGGCAAGACCTCGCTGGGCCAGTCCATCGCCAAGGCCACGGGCCGCAAGTACGTGCGCATGGCCCTGGGCGGCATGCGTGACGAGGCCGAAATCCGCGGGCATCGCCGAACCTATATCGGCGCCATGCCGGGCAAGGTGCTGCAGAGCCTGACCAAGGCTGGCACGCGCAACCCCTTGTTCCTGCTCGACGAGATCGACAAGCTGGGCACGGATTTCCGCGGCGACCCGTCCAGCGCGCTGCTGGAGGTGCTGGACCCCGAGCAGAACAACAAGTTCGGCGATCACTATGTGGAGGTCGACTTCGACCTCAGCGACGTGATGTTTGTGGCCACCTCCAACTCCATGAACATCCCGCCCGCGCTGCTGGACCGCATGGAAGTGATCCGCCTTTCGGGCTATACGGAAGACGAGAAGGTCAACATCGCCCAGCGCTACCTGCTGCCCAAGCAGCTCAAGAACAACGGCGTCAAGGAAGAAGAGCTGCTGGTGGCCGAGGACGCATTGCGCGACATCGTGCGCTACTACACGCGTGAAGCTGGCGTGCGCTCGCTCGAGCGCGAGATCTCCAAGATCTGCCGCAAGGTGGTCAAGGGCCTGCAGCTCAAGAAGATGACGCCGCAGGTGCAGGTGACGGCCGAGAACCTCAACGACTACCTGGGCGTGCGCAAGTACAGCTATGGCCGTGCCGAACAGCAGAACCAGGTGGGCCAGGTCGTGGGGCTGGCCTGGACGGAGGTTGGCGGTGACCTGCTGACCATCGAGTCTGCGCTCATGCCGGGCAAGGGCAATATCACGCGCACCGGTTCGCTGGGCGATGTGATGAAGGAATCGGTCGAGGCCGCGCGTACCGTGGTGCGCAGCCGCGCACGTCGCCTGGGCATCGCGGACGAGTTCTTTGAAAAGCGCGACATGCACATCCACGTACCTGATGGCGCGACCCCCAAGGACGGTCCGAGCGCGGGCGCGGCCATGACCACGGCCATGGTCTCGGCACTGACGGGGATTCCCGTGCGCGGTGACGTTGCCATGACAGGGGAAATCACCCTGCGCGGCGAGGTCACGGCCATCGGTGGTCTGAAGGAAAAGCTGCTGGCGGCCCTGCGCGGTGGCATCAAGACCGTGCTGATCCCGGAGGAGAACGTCAAGGACCTGCAGGAGATCCCGGACAACGTGAAGAGCGGTCTGGACATCGTGCCGGTCAAGTGGATTGACAAGGTGCTGGACATCGCCCTGGAGCGCAAGCCCACGCCGCTGCCCGACGAGGAGCCCGCTGTGGCTGCCCCGGTGGTGCCGGCCGCCGCGGCGACGCAGGAGTCGATCAAGCACTGAGATAAAAAATTGGCGGCTCTTTGCAAAAGCAGAAAAATGCCGCTATAATTTGAGGCTTGAAACGCGGGAATAGCTCAGTTGGTAGAGCGCAACCTTGCCAAGGTTGAGGTCGAGAGT
>JAIERT010000152.1 GCA_019746735.1 Burkholderiaceae bacterium
CGTTGGTGATCACGCCTTCCTGGATGATGACCTCGTGGACTTCCTGGCCGTCCTTGATCACGCTCATCTTGTTGCGCGTGCGGCGGTTCAGGTCCTCGAGTTCCTTGGCGTCACGCACCGTCATGATGCCCATGCCGTAGGTGCCGTTGTCGGCCTTGACGACGACGAAGGGCTTTTCCTTGATGCCGTACTCCTTGTACTTGCGGCGGATCTTGCCCAGCAAGGCGTCGACGTTGCTCGTCAGGCAGTCCATGCCCGAGCCCTCGGCGAAATTGACCTCGCCGCACTGGTTGAACATGGGGTTGATCAGCCAGGGGTCGATGCCGAGCAGCTTGCCGAAGCGCTTGGAGACTTCCTCGTAGCTCTGGAAGTGCTTGCTCTTGCGCCGCACCGACCAGCCCGCGTGCAAGGGCGGCAGCAGGTACTGCTCGTGCAGGTCTTCGAGGATGCCCGGAATACCGGCGGACAGATCGTTGTTGAGCAGGATGGTACAGGGATCGAAGTCCTTGAGCCCCAATCGGCCCTTGTTGCGGATGACCGGCTCCAGCGTCACGGTCTCGCCGCCCGGCAGCTCGATGGTGGTGTTCTTCTTGATTTCGGGGCTGATGGAGCCGATGCGCACGTTCAGGCCGGCCATGTGGAAGATGCGCCGCAGCTGCGCCACATTGCTCAGATAGAAGGTGTTGCGTGTGTGGTTCTCGGGGATCAGCAGCAGGTTGCGCGCCTCGGGGCAGATCTTCTCGATCGCGGCCATGGCCGCCTGCACGGCCAGCGGCAGCATTTCGGGCGTGAGGTTGTTCCAGCCGCCAGGGTAGAGGTTGGTATCCACCGGCGCGAGCTTGAAGCCGGCATTGCGGATATCGACCGAGGTATAGAAGGGCGGCGTGTGCTCCATCCACTCCAGGCGGAACCAGCGCTCGATGGCCGGCATGGAGTCGAGGATGCGCTGTTCGAGCTCGTTGATGGGGCCGGTCAGAGCCGTGATGAGATGGGGAACCATGATGTCCTTGCGCGCCCCTGTCGATGCCACGCATCTTCGACAGTGGGCTTCGTTGTTGCTAGTTTCTTACCTCACCTTGGCCCAGAACGACATATTTCAAGGAGGTCAGGCCTTCCAGTCCTACCGGGCCGCGGGCGTGGAACTTGTCCGTGCTGATGCCGATCTCGGCACCCAGGCCGTATTCGAAGCCATCGGCGAAACGCGTGCTGGCGTTGACCATCACGCTGCCCGAGTCCACCTCGCGCAGGAAGGCCTGGGCGTGCATGTGGTCGCGCGTGAGGATGGCGTCGGTGTGGTGGCTGCCGTATTTGTTGATGTGGGCAATGGCTTCATCCAGCCCCGCTACCACCTTGATGCTGATGATGGGGGCCAGGTACTCCTCGTACCAGTCCTGCTCGGTGGCCGCCTTGATGTTCGCCCCCTTGACAGCCGCCAGGATGGACTGGGCTTCGGGGTCACAGCGCATCTCCACACCCTTGGCCGCATAGACCGCGCCGATGCGCGGCAGGAATTCCTTTGCCACGCCGCGCGCGACCAGCAGGCCCTCGCTGGCATTGCAGGGGCTGTACTTCTGGGTCTTGGCGTTGTCGGCCACCTTGACGGCCATGTCGAGGTCGCAGGGATCGTCGACATAGGTGTGGCAGTTGCCGTCCAGGTGCTTGATCACCGGCACCTTGGCCTCGCGGCTGATGCGCTCGATCAGCGACTTGCCGCCGCGCGGAATGATCACGTCCACGTACTCGGGCATGGCGATGAGCTGGCCCACCACCTCGCGGTCCGTGACCTGCACCAGCTGCACGGCCTCGGCCGGCAGGCCGGCCTCGACCAGGGCCTGCTGCACCAGCCTGGCCAGGGCCTTGTTGGAATCGATGGCTTCGGAGCCGCCGCGCAGGATGCAGGCGTTGCCGCTCTTGATCGACAGGCTGGCCGCCTCGATGGTCACATTGGGCCGGCTCTCGTAGATCATGCCGAAGACGCCGATGGGCACGCGCATCTGGCCCACACGGATGCCGCTGGGCTGCTGCTTCATGCCGATGATCTCGCCGATGATGTCGCCCATGGCCGCCAGCTGCTCGCAGCCCAGCGCCACGGTCTCGATGACCTTGGGGGTGAGCTTGAGGCGGTCCACCATGGGCTCGGCCAGGCCGGCAGCCTGGGCACGAACCAGATCCTTCTCATTCTCCTGGGCCAGGGCCGCGGTGTTGGCGCGCAGCAGGGCCGCGAGGCGGTGCAGCGCGTCGTTCTTCCTGGCGGCAGGCGCCTTGGCCATCAAGGCCGCGGCCACGCGCGCCTGCCGGCCCAGGGTCTGGGTCAGCTCGGCGAGGCGGGCGGCGTTGTCGGGCGCATTCATGGCGCTCATTTTCTCACGCCCGCGGTTTTCGCGGCGGGCAACGCACAGAGCCCGCAAAGCTGCAGGGCCAGGCGCTGCAGGGCCTGCCAGCCGTCGGTCGGCCAGTCCGCCACCTTGAGCCCCTTGACGATGCCATCAACCTGGTGGGCCGCCTGCAGCAGGTTGGCCAGGTCGGTCGGACTCAGCAGGGGCAGGACGCGCTCGTAGAGCTTCTCCTTCAGGCCCCAGACGCGCTGCTCGCGCAGGGCCATGGGCAGGGGTCGGCCGGCGGCCATGGCGTCCTTGACGCGCTTGAGCGCGCGGATGTCCTCGGACAGCGCATAGTGCACCAGCACCTCGGCCTCGCCTTCGGCCTTGAGGCCGTCGAGCATGCGCTGCACGCGTGCCATCTGCCCGGCGAGGACGGCCTCGGACAGCTTGAAGACGTCGTAGCGCGCCACATTGAGCACTGCGCTCTCGACCTGCTCGAAACCGAGCTCGCCCTGCGGGTAGAGCAGCGCGAGCTTCTGGATCTCCTGGTGCGCCGCGAGCAGATTGCCCTCGACGCGGTCGGCAAAGAACTGCAGCGTGCGCTGGCCCTCCTCGCCCTCGGTCACGCGCTGGCCCTGGGCCGCGAGGCGCTGGGCGATCCATTGCGGCAAGGCACGACGCTCGACGGGATCGACCTGCACCGTGACGCCATAACTCTCCAGCGCACCGAACCAGGCACCGGTCTTGGTGGCCTTGTCCAGACGCGGCAGGAGCACGATGGTGAGCGTGCTGTCATTGCCCTCGGAGCCTTGCGCCAGCTGCTGCAGGGCGACGCTGCCGTCCTTGCCCGGCTTACCCGAGGGGATGCGGATCTCGACGATCTGCTTGTCGGCAAACAGGCTCAGGCTGCCGCCGGCCGCCAGCACCTCGCTCCAGTCGAAGTGCGCCCCGGCCACGGTGTGCACGGTGCGCTCGGTATAGCCCTGGGACCGCGCCACGGCGCGGATGGTGTCGGCGGCCTCCTGCTGCAGCAAAGGCTCGTCGCCATGGAGGGTGTAAAGGCTTTTGAGCCCGCGCTGCAGCTGGGCGGCAAGCTGGGCGGCGGCGACCTGCATGGGCCCTCTCTGCTCAGAGCTGGCGGATGGCCGCCAGGCGACGCAGGATCTGCTGCACCATATCGCTCTGCATATTGCGGTAGAGCAGGGCTTCCTCGGCCTCCTTGGACAGGGCGAAGGCTTCGGAATAGCTCATGGTGCGCTGCTGCACGAGCTCGGTCTCGGGAATGAGCTCCTTGCCCAGCGGGGTGCGCACACGGAACTTGAGGTTCAGACGCAGCTGGAATTCACGCACCTGGCCCGTGGCACTGACGCCGACCACGGTCTTGGTACGCTGCTCACCAAAGACATCGAGCAGCACCTCGGCCTCCTTGAGCTGCGCCGCGTCGGTGATGTAACGCAGCTGCCCGCCGGCCAGCAGCTGGCGCTGCAGCTCGATGCCCAATGGCGAATTCGGCGCCACGCTGCTGTAGAGGGAGCCGAAGGCATAGTTGGCCGGCTGACGCAGGCCGAAGCCGCAGCCAGCCAGCGCCAGCAGTGCAGCGCAGGACAGCCAGAGCGTGAGGCGACGGACCATGCCTCAGAGCACCACGTTGACCAGCCGGCCGGGCACGACGATGACGCGCTTGACCGCGCCGCCCTGGGATTGCACCGGCTCGCTGGCCACGGCGATGGCCTCGATGGCCTCCTTGGCCGCGCCTGCGGGCACGAGGATGGAACCACGCAGCTTGCCGTTGATCTGCAGCATGAGTTCGACCTCGTCCTGCTGCAGGGCCGAGGCATCCACCTTGGGCCAGGGTGCGTCGAGCAGGTCGCCGAGCACGCCGGCGTATCCGAGCTCGCTCCAGAGCACATGGGTGATGTGCGGCGTGGCTGGGTAGAGGCAGCGCAGCAGGATGCCGAAGCCCTCGATCAGCGCCACCTCGGCGCCGGGCGTACCGGCGGCCTTGAAATCTTCCAGTGCATTGAGCAGCTTCATGGCCCCGGAGACCACGGTGTTGTACTGCATGCGCTGGTAGTCGTAGTCCACCTGCTTGA
>JAIERT010000373.1 GCA_019746735.1 Burkholderiaceae bacterium
CGCCCTCGGCCATGTTCACCAACAGCCCCAATGTGAAAGCCGGCGACATCGGCACGCCCGTGCCCGGCATGACACTCAAGCTCGTCGACGTGGACGGCAAGACCGAGGTCCGCTACAAAGGCCCCAACGTCACGCCCGGCTACTGGCGCTCCGAGCAGGCCACGCGCGAGGCCTTCGACGAGGAAGGCTATCTGTGCACCGGCGACGCCGTGCAGTGGATCGACCCGCAGGACATCCACCGCGGCCTGAAGTTCGACGGCCGCATCGCCGAGGACTTCAAGCTCTCCACCGGCACCTTCGTCAGCGTGGGCCCCATGCGCGCCAAGGTCATCGTCACCGGCGCACCCTATGTGCAGGACGTGGTGCTCACGGGCCTGAACATGAAGGAAGTCGGCGCGCTGATCTTCCCCTCGCCCGCCTGCCGTACCGTCAGCGGCCTGCCGGCCGATGCCCCGTGGGAGGACGTGCTGGCCAGCGCGCCCGTGCGTGACCGCTTCCAGGCCGTCATCAACGAGCTGGCCCGCCAGGCCACCGGCAGCGCCAACCGCATCGCGCGCGCACTGCTGCTGGCCGAGCCGCCTTCGATCGACAAGGGCGAGGTCACCGACAAGGGCTCGATCAACCAGCGCGCCGTGCTCAAGCACCGTGATGCCCTCGTGCAGGCCTTGCACGACGACACGGTTGCCGGCATCCTCAAACCTCAAGCCTGAACAACCCCATGAAGATCCAAGGACAAGCAGCTCTCGTCACCGGCGGCGCCTCCGGCCTGGGCGAGGCCACGGCGCGTGAACTCGCCCGCCAGGGCGCCAAGGTCGCCGTACTCGACGTCAACGCTGCGCTCGCCGAAAAGGTTGCGGCCGAGATTGGCGCGCAATATGGAAACGGCTGCGCCGTGGCCTGCGTCTGCGACATCACCAACACCGACAGCGTCAACGCCGCACTGGCCAAGGCCGCCGCCGCCCACGGGCCGGCTCGCATCCTCATGAACATCGCCGGCATCGGTACGGCCAAGCGCATTGTCGGCAAGGACGGCCAGCCCGCACCGCTGGAAGACTTCACGCGCGTCATCAACGTCAACCTGATCGGCAGCTACAACATCAGCCGGCTGTTCGCGGCAGCCTGTGTCAAGCTCGATCCACTCGAAGACGGTGAACGCGGCGTGATGATGTTCACCGCCTCGGTCGCCGCCTTCGACGGCCAGGTCGGCCAGCAGGCCTACAGCGCCTCCAAGGGAGGCCTGGTCGGCATGACCCTGCCCATGGCGCGGGACCTCGCGCAGCACGGCATCCGTGTCTGCACCGTGGCACCCGGCCTCTTCGCCACGCCGCTGATGAAGGAACTGCCTGAGGAAGTGCAGGCCTCGCTGGCTGCCTCCATCCCCTTCCCCAAGCGCCTGGGTCACCCCGAGGAGTTCGCCCAGCTCGCCGCCCACATCGTCAGCAACGGTCATCTCAATGGCGAAGTGATCCGCCTCGATGGCGCGCTGCGCATGGCGCCGCGCTGAAAACAGTTTCCGTTCCCCTTCCCCACCACCAACCACTGCACAGGAGACAAACCATGATGCAACGTCGCACTTTCGTCCAAGCCGCCGCCGGCGCCGCCGCCCTGGCCGCCCTGCAACCCATGTCCGCCCTGGCCCAGGTGGCCCAGCCCCGGATCTACTACGGCTTCCCCGCCGGCAGCGCGGGCGACAGCCTGGCCCGCCGTGTGGCCGACAAGCTGGGTGGCACGCCCTATGCGCGCAACAACGCCGTGGTGGAGAACAAGCCGGGCGCCGGCGGCCGCATCGTGCTGGAGACGCTCAAGGGCTCGCCGGCCGACGGCTCCATCCTCACGCTGGCCCAGGCCTCGGCCCTGACCATCTATCCCCATGTGTACAGCAAGATGAACTACACGATGGAGGACTTCGCGCCCATTTCCATCGGCGCACAGATGATCTTCGCGCTGGCCATCGGCCCGCTGGTCCCCGAGAGCGTCAAGACCCTGCAGGACTTCGTCGCCTGGGCCAAGGCCAACCCGGAGAAATCCAGCTTCGGTTCCCCGGGCGCCGGCTCCATGCCGCACTTTGTCGGCTCGCTGTTCGGCATCAACGCCGGCATCACCTTCCAGCACATCGCCTTCCGTGGCTCGCTGCCGGCCGTCAACGACACGGTGGGCGGTCAGATTGCCGCCTGCGTGACGCCCACGGGTGACTCGCTGGCCCACGCCCGCGCCGGCAAGCTGCGCATCCTGGCCGTCTCCGCGCCCAAGCGCGTGGCCGCCCCCGATGCCCCGACCTTCGCCGAACTGGGCTACCCCGAGATCGTGGCCGAGGAGTGGTTCGGCTTCTTCGCACCGGCCAAGACGCCGGCCAGCGTGCTCAACGCCGCCAACACCGCCATCCGTGCCGCGCTGCGGGACCCCGGCGTGATCGAGGGCCTGTCCAATGTCGGCCTTGTCGCCTCGGGCGGCAGCACGCCGCAGGAAATGCGCAGCTCGCTGGAGTCCGAGTTCAAGCGCTGGGGTCCGCTGGTGAAGAAGGTCGGTTTCACGGCGGAATCCTGAGCCGCCTGACCACCGGCAGGTCGTCATGACCCGCCCGGCGCCGAGCCCTCTGCAGCCGAGGCCGCAGGGGGCTTGTTCTTCCGTCTCCCCGCACAACCGCAAGCCTGCCCCCAGCCATGGATGACCAGCCCCGCCTCGACGATATCAAGCGCCTGCTCTTTGGCGTACTCCAGGCCCCGCAGCAGTTGCGTGCCCTGCCCTCCTTTGCCGACGTCGATGCGGAACTGATGCAGCAGGTGCTGGACGAGGCCGGCAAGTTCGTCGCCAGCGAGATTGCGCCGCTGCAGCGCGTGGGTAACGAGACCGGTGCGCGCTTCGAGGCCGGACGCGTCACCATGCCCCCGGGTTTTCGCGACGCCTACCAGGCCTTCTGGCAGGGGGGCTGGCCTGCGCTGGCCTGCGCGCCCGAGGATGGCGGACAGGGCCTGCCCACCGTGCTCGAGGCCGTGCTCTACGAAATGCTGACCGCGGCCAACCATGGCTGGACCATGGCCCCCGGGCTGCTGCACGGCGCCTACGAGTGCCTCAAGCACCACGGCAACGCGGAGCTGAAAGCGCGCTACCTGGAGAAGATCGCCACCGGCGAGTGGCTGGCCACCATGTGCCTGACCGAGGCGCATGCGGGCAGCGACCTGGGCCTGGTGCGCACCAAAGCGCTGCCGCAGGCCGATGGCAGCTATCGCATCAGCGGCGGCAAGATCTTCATCTCCGGTGGCGAGCACGACCTGACCGACAACATCGTGCACTTCGTGCTCGCCCGCCTGCCTGACGCACCGCCCGGCCCCAAAGGCCTGTCGCTCTTCCTCGCCCCCAAGATCCTGTCAGACGGCTCGCGCAACGGCGTTCACTGTGAGCGCATCGAGGAAAAGATGGGCCTGCACGGCAGCCCCACCTGCGTGCTGCGCTTCGAGGACGCCACGGGCTGGCTCGTCGGCGAGCCACATCGCGGCCTGGGTGCCATGTTCGTGATGATGAACGCCGCGCGCCTGCACGTCGGTCTGCAGGGTATCGCCCTGCTCGAGGCCGCTTGGCAGAAGGCCAGCGCCTACGCGGCCGAGCGGCGCCAGATGCGCGCGCCCGGGGCGACGCAGACCAGCCTCATTGCCGAGCACCCGGCCATCCAGCGCATCCTGTCCACCCAGCGTGCGTGGATCGACGGCGGGCGTCTGCTGGCCTACCGCACGGCCATCGAGCTCGACCTCATCAAGCACCACCCCGACGACGCGCGCCGCGAGGCTGCGCAACGCTGGTGCAGCCTGGTCACGCCCGTGCTCAAGGCGGCCTGGACGCGCCAGGGCTTCCTCGGCGCCAGCGAATGCCTGCAGGTCTTCGGCGGCCACGGTTATGTGCGCGAATGGGGTATCGAGCAGATCGTGCGCGACGCGCGCATCACCATGATTTACGAGGGCACCAACGAGATCCAGGCCATCGACCTGCTGGTACGCAAGGTGCTGCCCGACGGCGGCGCGGCCCTGGGCGCGCTGCTGGACAGCCTGGGCGCCGAAGGACCGTTGCCTGCCGACGTGCAGCAGCGCTTCGACCAGCTACGTGAGCTCACGGGCCGCCTGAGCCGGGCCTCGGCCGGCCAGGTTGAGCTGCCCTACTGGGTCGCCGACGATTTTCTGCAGGCCCTCGCGCTGGCCCTGCTGGGCTGGGCCGGGGCGTGCATCAGCCGTACCCAGCCGGACTGGCAGGCGCCGGCGCGCGCGCTGCGCAATTGGGTGCTGCCAGAATTCGCGCTGCGCACGCAGATCATCGAACAGCAAATCCCGGAAACCGGAACCACTGCCCCCTGAACCATGGCCACCCGCAAACCAGCCCCCGACACCGCCGTCGAACAGGTCGACACCAGCTACCTCGAAGGTCTGGTCGGCTACAACGCGCGACGCG
>JAIERT010000048.1 GCA_019746735.1 Burkholderiaceae bacterium
CCGGCATCGGCTGGGTGCCGCAGGAGCGCAACATCTTCAAGTCGCTGACGGTGGACGAGAACCTCACCGCCGTGGCCCGGCCCGGCGCCTGGACGCCGGCGCGCGTGTACGAGCTGTTTCCGCGGCTGGCCGAGCGCAAGACCAACCTCGGCACCCAGCTCTCGGGCGGCGAACAGCAGATGCTGGCCGTGGCCCGCGCGCTGGTGCTCAACCCCAAGCTGCTGCTGCTGGACGAGCCGCTCGAAGGCCTGGCCCCCATCATCGTGCAGGAACTGCTGCGGGCCATCCGCCGCATCACGCGCGAGGAGGGCCTCTCCGCCATCATCGTCGAGCAGCATCCGCAGGCCATCCTCGCCATCTCCGATGTGGCGGCGGTGCTGGACCGTGGCACCGTGGTGCATTCGGGCACGGCGCAGTCGCTGCTGGACCAGCCCGAGCTGCTCGATCGCCTGCTGGGCGTGGCGCGCTGAACCTGCCGCCGCGACCGGCGCCCTGTCTGTGGAGTCGACGCTGATGCAACTGCAACGCCGTGACCTGCTGGCCCTGTTCGGGGCCGCCTGCGCACCCGCGGTCTGGTCCCAGCCGGCTTTCCCGTCCAGGGCCCTGCGCATCGTCGTGCCCTTCGGCGCTGGCGGCGTGGCCGACCTCACGGCGCGCACCGTGGGCCAGAAGCTGAGCCAGACCCTGGGCCAGCCGGTGGTGATCGAGAACAAGCCGGGGGCTGGCGGTGTGGGCGCGGCCGACACCGTGGCCAAGGCTGCGGCCGACGGCCACACCCTGCTGCTGATGTCCAACGCCAGCGCGGTCACGGCCACTCTGTTCAACAAGCTGCCCTATGACACGGTCAAGGACTTCACGCCGGTCAGCACCCTGGGCTTTTTCGACATCGCGGTCGTGACCGCGAGCGAATCGAAGTTCAAGACCCTGGCCGAGGTGCTGGCCTACGCCAAGGCCCATCCGGGCCAACTCAATGTGGGCAGCATCAACATCGGCAGCACGCAGAACCTGGCGGCCGAACTGTTCAAGTCCAACGCGGGTGTGGACATGCAGATCGTGCCGTTCAACGGCACACCGGCGGTCGTGAATGCGCTGCGCGGGGGCCAGATCGACGTGGCGGTCGAGATCGTTTCGCCCATCATGGGGCAGATCAAGGGCGGCGCCCTGCGCGCCCTGGCCATCACCGACACCACGCGTTCGGCCCTGCTGCCCGAGGTGCCGACCACCCAGGAGGCCGGCCTGCCCCGCTACCAGGCCTCGTCCTGGAACGCCTTGGCCGTTCCCTCGGGGACACCGAAGGATGTGGTGGCCCGCCTGCATCGCGAGATCGCCGCTGCGCTCAGCGATCCTGAGGTCAGCAAGAAGCTGCGTGAGCTCAACATCGAGCCGCGCGGCATGAGCCCCGAGCAGACGGCGGCCTTCCTGCAGGCCGAGATCCGGCGCTGGGGCGACGTGATCGTCCAGGCCAACATTCCTCGCCAGTAGCCTGTGCCTCGACTGCGCCGCTTCGGCGCGGCATCCCTGACCTGCGTCTCGCCATGTTGTGCTCGCGCGCGTAACACCTACTTCAGCCTCGTTTGCCCGTCTTGTCTTGGACGTGAGTGCATATCTTTGCGATTGTTTCTATGTCTGTGATAGCTATCGGGGATAAACGATAGCCCGTCACCCACTGCATCTGTTTGAAAATCCCCTCTGAGCTGTAAGTGCGCGAAAGACCGCGCCGCGCTCGGCTTCGTGTTCATGTCTGACCTGAGGGAGATATTCTTGAGAATTGAAAGCTCTGCACTGACGGTGCAGCAACGATTGGTGGCTGGTTTCGGGCTCATCCTGGTCATCCTGGTGGTGCTCAGCGTGATCGGTCTGTACGAAGTGCGCCAGATCCGCGGCGCCCTGGAAGAGAACGCGAGCAAGAACTCCGTCATCCAGCGCTACGCCATCAACTTCCGCGGCAGTGCCCACGACCGGGCGATCGCCATCCGTGATGTCGCCGCCTCCACCTCCGACGATGAGTTGCGCAAGGAGGTGGCCGAGATCGAGCGCCTGACCACTTTCTACGCTGCATCCGCGCGTCCGCTGGACCAGATGCTGGCGCAGGACAAGAGCCTGCCGCCTGAAGTGGGTCAGCTCTATGCCGGCATCCAGGGGGTGGAAGCCAAGGTGCTGCCCCTGATCACCAGGGTCATCGAGTTGCGGCGAGCCGGCCAGCGCGAGGAAGCGCAGCAGATTGTCTGGCGTGATGCCAAGCCGCTGTTTGTGCAGTGGCTGGCGAGCATCAACGCCCTGATCGACTTCGAGGAAAAGATCATCCAGGACCAGCTCGCACTGGCCAACCGCGTGTCTGGCCGCTTCACCACGGTGATGCTGACCCTGACGGCCATCGCCGTCCTGGTGGGCGCGCTGGCCGCCTGGCTGATTTCCGGCTCGATCCGTCGTGCGCTCGGTGCCGAGCCCTGGCAGGTCAAGGCCGTGGCCGATGCGGTGCGCAGCGGGGACCTGAGCTCGGAGATTCCGATCGACGGTGCCGCCCCTGGCAGCGTGATCGTGGCCATGCGCGACATGCGCGAGAGCCTGGCCACGGTGGTGCAGGGCGTGCGCCTGTCGGCGCAACGCGTGGCCGTCTCGGCGGCCGAGATCGACCGCGGCAACGGGGATCTGTCGGCGCGGACCGAGAGCCAAGCCAGCGCGCTGGAGGAGACGGCCGCCAGCATGGAGGAGCTGGGCTCCACGGTCAGGCAGAACGCCGACAGCGCAAAGCAGGCGAATCAGCTGGCGCAGGGTGCCTCCACGGTCGCCGTCCAAGGCGGCGAAGTGGTCGCCCAGGTGGTGGACACCATGAAGGGCATCAACGAGAGTTCGCGCAAGATCGCCGACATCATCAGCGTGATCGACGGCATCGCCTTCCAGACCAATATCCTCGCGCTGAATGCGGCGGTGGAAGCGGCGCGGGCGGGTGAGCAGGGCCGCGGTTTCGCTGTCGTGGCCAGCGAGGTGCGCAGCCTGGCCGGACGCAGCGCGGAAGCGGCGCGCGAGATCAAGTCGCTGATCACGGCCAGCGTGGAGCGGGTGGAACAGGGCAGCCAGCTGGTCGACCGGGCAGGTTCGACCATGAACGAGGTGGTGTCCAGCATCCGGCGTGTGACGGGCATCATGGGCGAGATCAGCACCGCCAGCGCCGAGCAGAGTGCCGGTGTGTCCCAGGTGGGCGAGGCGGTGACCCAGATGGACCAGAGCACCCAGCAGAACGCGGCGCTGGTCGAGCAGATGGCGGCCGCGGCGTCCAGCCTGAAGTCGGAGGTGCAGGAGCTGGTGCAGGCGGTGGCCGTGTTCAAGCTCTCGGACCGGGGGGCCGCCCCGCTGATGCTGGGACGCGGCTGAACGGGACAGCTCAGTTCGGCTGGATGTTGCCGGCCTTGACCACCGGCTTCCAGCGTTCGATCTCGCGCCGGATCAGCGCGCCATAGGCCTCGGGCGTGGTCGGCACGGCGATCGCCCCCTCGCTCGCGAGCCGCGTCTTGAGTTCGGGTGAGCTCAAGGCCTGGTTGATGTGGGTGTTGAGCTGGCGCACGATGTCTGCCGGTGTGCCTGCCGGCGCCACCACCCCGTACCACTGGTCGGCCTCGAAGCCGGGGTAGCCGCTCTCGGCCACCGTGGGCACCTCCGGCAGGGCCGGCAGGCGCGTCTTGCTCGAGACCGCGAGGGCGCGCAGCTGGCCCGACTTGATGAAGGAGATCAGCGCCGGTGCCCCGGTGAACAGCAGGTCGGTCTGGCCGGCGACCAGGTCGCCCACGGCCGGCGCCGCGCCGCGGTAGGGCACGTGCACGATGAAGGTCCCGGTCTGCAGCTTGAGGTATTCGGTGGCCAGGTGGGCGGCGCTGCCGTTGCCGCCCGAGCCGTAGTTGAGCCGGCCCGGCCGCGCCTTGGCGTACGTCACGAGTTCGCGCAGGTTCTGCGCCGGCACCTTGGGGTGCACGACCAGCACATTGGGCACGTTGGCCACCCAGGCCACGGGCGCGAAATCCCTGACCGGGTCGTAGGGCAGCTTGGGGTAGATGGCCGGGTTGACGGCCAGCGTGCCGATGTGCCCCATGAGCAGGGTGTAGCCGTCGGGGGCGGCCTTGGCGACCTTGTCCGCGCCCACCGAGCCGCCGGCTCCCGGCACGTTGTCGATGATCACCGGCTGGCCCAGCGATTCGGCCAGCTTCTGGCCGATGGCGCGGCCCAGGATGTCCGAGCTGCCGCCGGGCGTGAAGGGCACGACCAGGCGGATGGGCCGGGTCGGCCAGGTCTGTGCGATGGCGGTCGACAGCAGCAGGGCACAACCGATGGCGGCGAACAGGCGGAGCGGGAGCAGGCGCATGAGACAGGCTTTCGAAGCAGAAGGCAAGACGCGAGCTTAGGCCAGGGGCCGCAGCCGCGGCAGCGTGCGCCGCGATCGGGGCATCACGCCCAGCGATGGCCTGCGCTCAGAGCGTGGCCTCGATCAGGCGGCGCAGCTCGGGGGTGAGCTCGGGGCGCACCCCGAACCAGTGCTCGAAGGCCGGCCGGGCCTGGTTGAGCAGCATGCCCAGGCCGTCCA
>JAIERT010000401.1 GCA_019746735.1 Burkholderiaceae bacterium
GAGCATATCGTTGATGGTGTAGTTGCGCACATGGCCCATGTGCAGCTTGCCGCTGGGGTAGGGCAGCATGGAGCAGGCGTAGAACTTCTTCTTGCCGGCGTCTTCGGTGACGCGGTAGGCGTCGCGCGCCGTCCAGTGGGCATGGGCGCTTTTCTCGACGTCGAGGTGGTTGTATTTCTCTTGCATGAGGATCACGGATTACTTGAGGCCCAGCACGTCGAACATGTCGTACAGGCCGCTCTTGCGGCCGGCCAGGTAGCGCACGGCGCGCAGGCTGCCCTGGGCATAGGTCACGCGGCTGGCGGACTTGTGCGTGATCTCGATGCGCTCGCCGGTGCCGGCGAAGAGCACGGTGTGGTCACCCACGATGTCGCCGCCGCGGATGGTGGCAAAGCCGATGCTCGAGGGATCGCGCTCGCCCGTGTGGCCATAGCGTTCGTAGACCGCGCAGTCCTTGAGGTCGCGACCGAGCGCACCGGCGATCACCTCGCCCATCTTGAGCGCCGTGCCCGAGGGCGCATCGACCTTGTGGCGGTGGTGGGCCTCGATGATCTCGATGTCGTAGCCGGCGGACAGGGCTTTGGCCGCCATCTCCAGCAGCTTGAGCGTGACGTTGACACCCACGCTCATGTTCGGCGACAGCATGATGGCGATGTCCTTGGCCGCGGCGTCAATTTCGGCCTTCTGCGCCTCGGTGAACCCCGTGGTGCCAATCACGAGGTTCACGCCCAGCTCGCGGCAGACCTTCAGGTGGGCCATGGTGCCTTCGGGGCGCGTGAAGTCAATCAGGGTGCGCGCGTTCTTCAGGCCGGCCTGCAGGTCGGCCGTGATGGCCACGCCACTGGCATGCCCCAGGAAGGCCGTGGCATCGCTGCCGATGGCCGGGCTGGCCGCGACGTCCAGCGCGCCGGCCAGCTGGCAGTCCTCGGCGGCGTGCACGGCCTCGATCAGCATGCGGCCCATGCGGCCGGAGGCGCCTGCGATGGCGATGGCGTGAGAAATAGATGTGCTCATGGCGGGTCAATCAGCGGTTGGCCGGCTCCAGCGGCGGGTAGCTTGCAGGCAAAGGCGGCAGGGGCGCCGGTTCGGGCGCGGGCTTGGGCGCGGGGAAATCCTGCAGCTTCTCGGGTGGCGCCTCCAGCAGGGGCATCCGGGTCTTGGGCGGGCGGCCGAGGGTGGCGACGAACTCGGTCTCGCTGGGCAGTTCATCGGCTTCGAAACGCTCGAGCATCTCGCCCTTGAAATAGACCGTCACACGCCGCGCCTGCGGCTCACGGCCCTGCTGCTGCAGCGTGAACACATAGTCCCAGCGGTCGGCATGAAAGACGCTGGTCAGCAAGGGCGTGCCCAGGATGTCGCGAACCTGGATGCGGCTCATGCCCGGACGCAGCACCGCCACCTGCTCGCGCGTGACCACATTGCCCTGGACGATGGGCACTCTGTAGGGCTCCAGCCAGCCACAGCCGGCCAGCACCGACAAGGCCGCTCCCAGAAGCAAAACCATGCCATGACGCACGGCAACACGATGAAAAATAAGCATGAAACGGGCACTGGCGATATGATCGGCCATTGTAGCGGCAGGGCCTTTGGCGCCCTGGGCCACTCCGGAGGAACCATGCCCACGAACACCATCGACGAACTCAAGAGCACCGGCCTCAAGGCCACGCTGCCCCGCCTGAAGGTGCTGGAGATTTTCCAGAAGGGCGCCCAACGCCACATGAGCGCGGAGGATGTGTTCCGTGTTCTGCTGGAAGATCGCTCCGACGTGGGCCTGGCCACCGTCTACCGCGTGCTCACGCAGTTCGAGCAGGCGGGCATCCTGACACGCAGCAATTTCGAGGGCGGCAAGGCCGTCTATGAGCTCAACGAAGGCCAGCACCATGACCATCTGGTCTGTCTGGACTGCGGCAAGGTCGAGGAGTTCTTCGACGCCCAGATCGAGGACCGCCAGAACGCCGTGGCCAAGACGCGTGGCTTCAAGCTGGCCGAACACGCGCTGAGCCTGTACGCCCACTGCACCAAGGACAAATGCCCGAGCCGCGGCACAGGCACGCCGCGCGGCGGCCACCACTGACCCGAGCGCCAGGCGCCACAGACAACAAACCCGGGCTGGTCCCGGGTTTTGTCTTTTCGGCTCCTGGCGGCCTTCAGCCGCCCTCCCCCATGGCCTTGCGGTGACGTTCGACGAACTCCTGATACGTGTCGATGCCGCGCAGCTGCAGGATGGTGTTGCGCACCGCGGCCTCCACCAGCACGGCCAGGTTGCGGCCGGCCACCACTTGGATCACCGCCTTGCGGACCGGGATGCCCAGCACGTCCTGCGTGAGCGGCTCGTAGGGGATGCGCTCGTAGTCGCGCTCCAGCGTCTCACGCCGCACCAGGTGCACGATGAGCTTGAGCCGCATCTTGCGCCGTACGGCGGTCTCGCCAAAGATGGCGCGGATGTCGAGCAGGCCGATACCACGCACCTCCAGCAGGTTGCGCAGCAGCTCGGGGCAGCGACCCTCGATGGTGTCCTGGTTCACGCGGTAAAGATCCACCGCATCGTCGGCCACCAGGCCGTGGCCGCGCGAGATCAGTTCCAGCCCCAGCTCGCTTTTGCCCAGGCCCGACTCGCCCGTGATCAGCACGCCCAGACCCAGGATGTCCATGAGCACGCCATGCATGGAGGCGCGATCGGCGAAGTGGCGCGACAGGTAGCTGCGCAGCACGTCGATGACATAGGCCGAGCTCTCGGGCGAGGCGAACATCGGGATGTTGGCTCCCTCGCACATGGCCTGCAGGGCCGGCGGCACCTTCTGGCCGTCGGCCAGCACCAGCACCGGTGGCTCCAGCGTGGTGATGCGCGAGATGCGGCGCTGGCAGTCCTCGGAGGTGTCATTGGTCAGGTAGGCCACCTCGCGCTCGCCCAGCACCTGCACACGGTAGGGATGAATGTAGTTCAGATAGCCCACGAGGTCGGCACCCGAGCGCGCGGCGCGCACGGCGACTTCGTCGAAGCGTCGCTCGGAGGCACCGAGACCGGCCACCCACTCCCACTTGAGCTTGGCGCGGAACTCCTCGAACAGGACCTCGGCGCTGACAACGGTGGGTCTCAAGGCGCGCCTGCTTCGTCGTTCAGGCCGGCTGGGCCGAGCGCCAGGCGGCGATCAGCGCATGCAGCTCGTCGGCCGAAGCGCTGCCGTTGAGCTTGGCGCGCAAGGCGGCGTCGCTCAGCAGCTCGGCAATTTCAGAGAGGATTTCCAGATGCTTCTGCGTGGCTGCCTCGGGCACCAGCAGAAAGATCAGGAGGCTGACCGGCTGCTCGTCGGGGGCGTCGAAGCCGATGGGCTGGGCCAGCTGGAGCACCGCGGCCATGGGCGCCTTGAGGCCCTTGATACGGCCGTGGGGGATCGCGACGCCGTGACCCAGGCCCGTGGAGCCCAGGCGCTCACGCGCAAACAGACTGTCCGTGACGAGCGCACGGTTGAGACCGTGCAGGTTCTCGAACAGCAGGCCCACTTCCTCGAAGGCCCTTTTTTTGCTCGTGGCGTCGACGTGCACAAGCACTTGTGCCGCCGGCAGGATGGTCGCAAGACGATTCATGGTGTTCGAGAGGGCAGATTATGCACACAAATGCCCCCCATGGCTGCCTCGGGCCCGCGGCCTGTCGGCCAGGCGGTGCAGGCATGAAAAAGCCGCGGGGGTGAGCCGCGGCCGGTTTGCCGATGCGAGCCCGTGCGGGCCCGCGGGACAAGCGCCTTACTGCATCAGGCGCTTGGCGCTGTCGTGGTGATGGTCCTGCAGGCGATCCTTGTGTCGCACCACCTGGCGGTCGAGCTTGTCGACCAGCTCATCCACGGCCGCGTAGAGGTCCTGATGGGAACTTTCCGCAAACAGGTCGTTGCCCTTGACGTGGATGTTGCATTCGGCGCGTTGCCGTCGTTCCTTCTCCTTCTGCTTCTCTACCGTGAGGAGCACCTTGACATCGACAACCTGGTCAAAGTGCCGGGTGATCCGATCAAGCTTGGTCGTGACATAGCTGCGCAGGGCGGGGGTGACTTCGAGATGATGACCGCTGATCGTCAGGTTCATGAGTAGCCTCCAAATGCTCTCGGGTGGACACAGTTGCCGCACCAGCCAGCCCGACGCGCCGAGGGACTGCGTTGCTGCGGACAAATTCATGATGCGCCCGGCCCGCATGAAATGCAATGGCTTTTCCCTGCGCTAGCGCAAGTTTTTCGCTCGTGGAAGCGTTTGAAGTCCGCTGGTCGCGCGGGGGCTTGCCAGGAACGCAGCGGCCGGTGCAGAATGCGGATTCGCGCCAATGCGCACCGTCCCGCCGGACCGGTCTCCGCGCACCGACTATCACTCACAGGCCGGCGCAGCAGCCCCTGCTGCAATGCCATAATTGCGCCTGTTCACACACGCCGGAGAGCACCCGTTGGAAGCCTACCCCAGTCGGTAGCTTTCGACTCCTTGCGCATGTCCCGCACCGGGACGCTGCCGCATCGGGGTTGGAAGCGAAAACCACCACCCCACCCCGATGCCCATGTCCCAGGGAGTGAGCCATGCTCAACATCTTCACGCTCGCCAACGGCCGCCTGTTCCAGGAAGAAATCGAATCGCTGGA
>JAIERT010000334.1 GCA_019746735.1 Burkholderiaceae bacterium
TTGATGGTCTCGACCTCACGGCCTTGACGCACGAGCTGGTTAATGGTTGGCATTGAAAAACGTCCCTCAACGTTTGAAAAAACGAAAACGTGAAACCCTTCGGAAATTCCGAAAAGCCCTCGAGTGTATCAGCTGACGCCCCTGGCCGCAATCTGCGAGCCCGGGATCGGGGCGCCCGGCTCGCCAGTGCGAGCGGGAACCGGGCTCACTGGACCCAGAGGCGGAAGGCATCCCAGGCCTGCCCGAGCAGACCGGCTTCATCCACGGTCTCCAGAGCAAGCAGGGGAATTTCGGAGAGCGTGCGCTCACCCTCTAAAATCTTTAGACTTCCAACGGCCTGCCCTTTGCGCAGGGGCGCCACCAGCGGGTCGGGCCGCACGGCCTGGACCCGCAACCGGCCGGCCAGCCCGGACGGCACCGTGACGACCACGGCCTGCGGGCGCCCCAGACGGACCTGGGCGGCGCTGCCCTTCCAGACCCTGGGGGTCAGCACCGCCTGGTTGGCCTCGAAGAGCTTGACCGTCTCGAACGCCGCATAGCCCCAGTTCAGCAGTTTCTGGGCTTCGCTCGCGCGGGCGTTTTCGCTGCCCGCCCCCAGCACCACCGCCATCAGGCGACGCGGGCCCGGCGCCCCGTCGGGGCCGAGATGCGGGAACTCGCGCTGGGCCGTCGCGATGATGCAGTAGCCAGCCGCCTCGGTATGGCCGGTCTTGAGCCCGTCCACCGACGGATCCCGGAACAGCAGCAGATTGCGATTGCTGTCGTTGGCGGGAGGCGTACCCTCGTAGCGGTACTTGCGGATGGCATGAAAGTGCGCACGGCCGGGAAAATCGCGCTGCAGCCGCGTCGCCAGCAGCGCCAGGTCACGCGCCGTGCTCTGCTGGCCCTCGGCCGTCAGGCCGGTGGGGCTCATGAAGCGCGTGGACTTCATGCCCAGGGCCTGGGCCTGGTCGTTCATCTGCTGCACGAAGCGCTCCACGCTGCCGGCCATCCCTTCGGCCAGGGTCACGGCTGCGTCGTTGCCGGACTGGACCAGCAAGCCCTTGATCAGGTCCTCGACCGGGACCTTCATGCCGGCCTCGAGGAACATGCGCGAACCCGGCTGACGCCGGGCGAGTTCACTGACCGTGAGCTTCTGGTCCAGCGACAGCTTGCCAACGCGCAAAGCGTCGAACACCAGATAGGCGGTCATCAGCTTGGTCAGCGATGCCGGCGGCACGGCCAGGTCGGCTTCGCGCGCCGCGAGTTCCTGGCCACTGCTCAGGTCCACCAGCAAATAGGCCCGGGCCGCAATCTCCGGCGGCTGGGGTGCCGATTGCGCCAGGACACCTGCGGCCAGCCCCAGCAGGCCCAGGATGCAGAACAGCCGCCGCATCATGGCGTGGCGCTCAGGTGGCGCAGCACCAGGCTCTTGAGCAAGGGCAGCTGGCCATGGAAAAAGTGACTGCCACCCGGCACCACCGTGACAGGCAGCACCTGGGGCCGCGCCCAGTCCATCACAGCCGCGAGCGGCACGGTGTCGTCGTGTTCACCATGCAGCACCAGTGTGCGCTCGTGCAGCTCGGGGGGGAGGGTCGCCACCCGGAAGCGGCTGGCCGCCGTGCCGACGAACACCAGCTTATCGATCTGGCGCGCCGGCCCCAGCCTCGCCAGGGTCTGGCTCATGACAAAGGCGCCAAAGGAAAAGCCGGCCAGGGCCAGCGGGCCCTCGGCAGCGCACTGCTGCACCACGGCCAGAAAATCCTCGGCCTCACCGCGCCCCTCATCGTGCACGTCCTCGGTCGCGCCCACACCACGGAAGTTGAAGCGTACCGCCTGCCAACCGGACTGGACGAAGGCGCGCGCCAGGGTCTGCACGACCTTGTTGTCCATGGTGCCGCCAAACAGCGGGTGGGGATGGGCGATCACGGCCACGCCGCGCGATGTGACTTCGGGTGCCGGGACATCACGGAGCACTTCGATGCGGCCCGCGCCCCCCTGCAACAGCAGGCGCTCGGTCTGGGCGTTCATCTCAGCGCCCCACGCCGGGCGGCGTCAGCAGGCGCTGGACCACCTGGCCGTTCTTCAGGTGGGACTCGACGATCTCGTCGATGTCGCTGACATCCACATAGGAATACCAGACCCCTTCCGGGTAGACCACGGCCACCGGGCCGCCGGCGCAGCGGTCCAGGCAGCCGGCCCGGTTCACACGCACCTTGCCGGGGCCGGCCAGGCCCGCGGCCTTGACCTGCGACTTGCAGCGCTCGAAGGCGGCTTCGGCCTGGTGGTCAGCGCAGCAGGCCTCGCCGGCCGCACGCTGGTTGAGGCAGAAGAAGACGTGGTGCTTGTAATAAGAAGGGGCAGAGGAGCTCATGGCCTGATTTTAGGTGCACCCTCATCGCTGCGACCTTGTCCCCAGATGCGTGTCAGTACGTAGAGCAGCACGGCATAGGGCCAGATCCAGCCCAGCCACTGACCCACGCCATGGAAACGGATGAAACGCCCCTGCTCCCAGATCTGCAGGGTGTGCGCGAAATAGGGGCTGGTCGGCGCCTGGTTGATCAGGCTCAGGTAGATGCCCAGTCCCAACAGCAGCAGGGCCGCGCCCGCACGCGCCGGCACACGCAGCAGCAGCAGGGCCAGCAGCAGGGCCAGCAGCAGGCCCGCCTGCACCGGCTGGCTGAACCAGGCCCAGGCGTGGACCGGCCCGTAGCTCAGGGCGGCCGACAGCAGACTGGCCCCCAGGGCGGCCGCAAACACCGCGAGGACGAACACCATGCGCCGCGCCATGGCCGGTATGACGCTGTAACCCAGCAGGCAGGGAATCAGCGCGCCCAGCAAGACGCAAGCAAGCTCTGCGCCGGGCGCCAGGGGCTGCAGCTCCACCGTGCGCAAGGGGACCCATTCGAGGAAGGGTGTGTCCAGCAGCAGCCCGGCCAGGGTCTCCTCGACCCGCTCGTAGACCTGGCCCAGACCGAGCGGCACTGCGGCCGGGAAGAGCAGGGCAAAGGGCCAGAGGGCCAGCAGCACCAGGGCGCCCCGCGCATCGGCCACGAACCAGCGTTCGCGAAAACGGATCCAGCGGTCGAGGGCCCCGAACTTCTCCAGCAGAGTAGCGCTGACGGCCCCGAGCCAGGCCCCGACGGTGTTCAGCACCCAATCCACGTTGGAGGGCACCCGCGCGGGCAGATAGCCCTGCAGGGTCTCCAGACAGAGCGAGAGGACACCGGCCCCCAGCGTGGCACGCAGCACGGCCTGCGCGCCAAGCCCGGTGCGCAGCGCGGCCAGCGCGAAGAGGAAACCCAGCGGGGCGTAGCCCAGCACATTGGTGAAGAGATCGAAGGCCGTCCAGTAATGCGGCCAGGGCGCCAGCAGATAGCCCCAGGGCAGCGGGCCCTGGTCACGCCAGTGGGTGAAGGGGTAGAGACTGGCGTAGACCACCAGGCCCGCATAGACCATGCCCAGAGGCCAGGCCGAGGTCTTGTGCGGCATGCGACGCGCCTCGGCCCTCAGAAGGGCTTGACCACCACCAGCACCACCGCCGCGACCAGAAGCAGCACCGGAGCCTCGTTGAACCAGCGGTACCAGACATGACCGCGACGGTTCTCGCCGCGACGGAACGTGCGCAGCAGCAGCCAGCAGCCATGGTGGTAGCCCAGCACCAGCAGCACCACGGCCAGCTTGGCGTGCAGCCAGCCATTGGCAGGACCGCGGCCGATGCCATAGCCCAGCCAGAGCCAGAAGCCCAGCACCAGCGCCGGCACCGCCAGCAGGGTGGTGAAACGCAGCAGCTTGCCCGCCATGAGCAGCAGCCGCTCACGCTCGGCCACCGAATCCGCCGGCACCTGGGCCAGGTTCACGTAGATGCGCGGCAGGTAGAACAGACCAGCGAACCAGCTGGCCACGAAGACGATGTGAAAGGCTTTGACCCAGAGCATGGTCCGAGTGTAGTCGCGCACAAGCCTGCACAGCCACAACCAGCGAAGCTGGTTGCGTCGGAGGCTCACTTGTCCCGCAGGGGCAAGTTAAGCGCAGCGGCCGAAGACAAAGTTAAGCGAAGCGGGCCACAGCCAAAAAAAAACCCGGCCAGAAGCCGGGGTTGCAAGCCTTTTTTGCTGTCACACATCAAGGCCCCGCTCAGGGAGGAAAAGCGGGGGGTGGCGAACCACCCGGGATGTAATTTAACAAAAAGGTCAGGCAATTGCAAGCCAGCGCCCAGAAGCAGCGATAAAGCGGACTTTTTTCGCACCAGGGCCTGGTTCGGCCCGGTGCCGCGGAGGAATCGGGCACAATTTTCCCCATGGTGCGGCGCTGCCGCTCATTTGGTCCTCGTGACCATCGTATCTAACTCTCGAACGTAACCCGTTTTACCTCGAGAGAGCCCTCCTTGTAGGGTCATCACAGAGCACATCGAATTGAATTCGGCGTGCATCGAAAGCGGCCACAAGCCGCGCTCGAAAACCGGAGGGGATCACTCCCAGGAGTGTCCTTTCGTTGCTGAAAGACGACAAAAATGCTCGTGAGAGCAAATATTTTTGTCGCGCCTACCGCATGGCGGGAGGCTGATGCTGATGCGTTCGAGCTGAGAAGCTCAACACGTCTTGTTTCCTTGAAACCACCCCCGGAAGCGGGGTGTCTTGGCCCC
>JAIERT010000081.1 GCA_019746735.1 Burkholderiaceae bacterium
TGCAGGCGGGCCAGCAGGAAGCGACGCGCGCCTACACCTTCGAGGTCAAGCCGCGCTGGCCGCTGGATGCGATCAGTCAGTCGGTTTGAATTCTTGATCGCAAGACTAGCCTTGTTGGTACGGCTGGATTGCAGGGTTTGCTGGTTTTATTGATGGTCTTCCAGGTCACGTGCTGCGGACATAGCAGTTATAAAGCAGCTACTTGCATCACAAAATGGGAGGAAGCTTAATGGACTCTAACCTTATTCATGTGACCGCTTTGCTTTCTATGTCAAGCTAAAACTTTTGTATGAAGCATCAATACTATCCTCCCAAATTTGAAGAGAAGCAGTTTCATTGCCCTCTCTGCAATGTCTTTGCAAGTCAGTCTTGGTATTACGTGAAAATTGATACCCCAAATAACTGGATCACCACCGAATTCAGGGCGTCTTATTGTTCTCATTGCAGGGATTGGTCGTTTTGGTACGACGGGCGTCTGATGGTTCCAAATGCAAGCCCAGTAGAACCTAAACACCATGACCTTCCAGTAGATTGCCAAGCCGACTATGAAGAAGCAAGAGACATTGTCAGCCGCTCGCCTCGAGGAGCAGTGGCTTTGCTGCGCTTATGCCTTCAGAAGCTCATGCCCCATCTTGGTGAAGGAGGAGAGAACATCAACGACGATATCAAGTCGTTGGTGGCAAAGGGGCTGCCGCCCATGGTGCAGCAAGCGCTAGATGTGTGTCGCGTTGTAGGGAATAACGCAGTTCATCCTGGGGAGTTGGACATACACGACACCCCTGAAATTGCGCATCAGCTTTTCCGAATGATCAATTTCATCGTGGCAGATCGCATTGCAAGACCCAAAGAAATACAGGCGCTCTATGCCCAGTTACCCCAAGGTGCAATTGACGCTATTGCAAAACGCGATAGCAACAAGTGATCGCCCGAGTTCTGACCTCTCATTTCATTGGATCTGCGCGAAAAGCCAAATAAGCTGGTGAATTAATGCGTTGATGCTGACAAAAAAGGCCGCGAATCTCGCGGCCTTTTTTTTGTTTGTGTGTCGACTCAGATAATCGCTAGCTTCACCGCCTTACTCTCAGGCAGCACCTTGACCAGCTTGAGCGTCAGTACGCCGTTTTCCAGCTGGTCTTCGCTCTTGCTCACGTCGATGTCTTACGGTAGCTTGTCGGCGGCCTGGTACTGGCGCCTGGCTTCGGGCGGTTCGGGATAGGCATGGACGCTTTCTGCTTGTACGAGGGCCCGTCATCCGTTCAGGAGAATTGAGCGGCGCTCTTGGTCGATTTCTGAATTGACAAGCCCACCGGGTTTGAATAACTTGTGGCGAGGATCGAGTTGAAGGCGGCAGATCGCATCGGTGGCGAGGGTCGCTGGAACCCGAGAGTTCCGAAAGCCAACCATGCTCAAGCTCATGCAATCCCTCAACAAGCTCGACGTGGGCGCCAGACTGGCTGCCCTGTCCCTGGTGCTGAACGCGGCCTGCCTCGCTTTGTTTGAGGCGGTGGACGACCTGCTGCCCTCCCGCGCTGCCGCGGTGGGTGCGGGGCTGCTGGCCTTGTTGCTGGTGGCGGGAGGGCAATATCTGCTGTTTCGCCGGGTGATCAGCGCGCCCTTGAACGCGGCCCGGCATGCGGCCAGCCGCTTGGCCACGGGCGACCTGACGACCCGTATCGAGACCTCGCGTCAGGACGAGATAGGCCAGCTGCTGGCGGCTGTCAACAGCATCGGCCATGGTCTGGCCAATGTCATCTGGAACATCCGCAACGGCACCGAAAACCTGGCGTCGGCCACCGACCACATCGCCGTGGGCAATCACGACCTGGCCCTGCGCACCGAGCAGCAGGCCGCCGCGCTGGATAAGACGGCTGCATCGATGGACGAGATGACCTCGACGGTTCGGGGCTATGCGGACCATGCCAGCCAGGCGGTCCAGCTCGCACGCGCAGCGTCTGACGTGGCGGCGGAGGGCGGCACGGCGGTGGCCCATGTCGTGCACACCATGGACGCCATCAACCAGTCGTCCAGGGAGATCGTGGAGATCATCAGTGTCATCGACGGCATCGCTTTCCAGACCAATATCCTCGCGCTCAATGCAGCGGTCGAGGCGGCACGTGCCGGTGAGCAAGGGCGCGGATTCGCCGTCGTTGCGGCCGAGGTTCGCAGCCTGGCGCAGCGCAGTTCAACCGCGGCGCGCGAGATCAAGACGCTGATCGAGACCTCGGTCAAGAATGTGCGGGAAGGCAGTCAACAGGTGACCCAGGCGGGCGCCACGATGCAAGAGGTCGTCAAGAGCATTGAGCGCGTCAATGAAATCATCGGGGAGATCACCGCCGCCAGCCAGGGGCAGAGGACCGGGATCGAACAGGTGAATCAGGCGATTGCGCAGATGGAGCAGGGCACCCAGCAGAACGCGACCCTGGTCAAGCAGGCGGCCGATGCTGCGGATTCCCTCAAAGTGCAGACCGCCGAATTGAACAGCGTCGTCGGTGTCTTCAAGATCAAGACCACGCGCAACGGCTCCAGGGAAGAGGCGGTCGACATGGTCAGGCGGGCGGTGGCTGCGCTGGAGCAGTTCGGTCACGAGCAGACCTTCTCCGACATCTGCAACAAGCTGGGGCCTTTCTGCGACCGTGATCTTTATGTGGTGGTCTACGACATGGGCGGCAAGAACCTCGCCCACGGCGCCAACGCGGGCAACGTCGGCAAGGACATGATCGACGCCAAGGATGGCGCGGGCAACCTGTTCGTGCGCGAGCGCATCGAGATCATCCGCAACCATGGCAAGGGCTGGCAGGACTACATGTTCCTCAACCCGATCTCCAAGCAGGTGGAGGCCAAGTCCATGTACCTGGAGCGTTACGGGGACCTGATCATCGGCTGCGGCGTGTACCGCAGCTAGGGCCCGGGCGCCAACAGGCCCCGGGTGACGCATGGGCCCGCCATGGCGTCAAGGGGACGCCATGGCGGCCTCAACCATCAGTTGATGGCGAGTTTGACGGCCTTGCTCTCGGGCAGCACCTTGGCCAGCTTCAGCGTGAGCACGCCGTTTTCCAGCTTGGCTTCGCTCTTGCTCACGTCGATGTCCTGCGGCAGTTCGTAGGCGGCCTTGTACTGGCGCTTGGCTTCGGGCAGGGTCTCGATGCGGATCACATTGCCTTCGATGCCGATGGACAGCTGCTCACGGCTGACGCCGGGCACGTCGAAGGTGAACTCGTAGGCCGGGCTCTCGGCGGCCGAGGACTCGGTCTGGGTGCTGTCGCCGAAGAAGCGGTCGAAGGCGCGCAGCGAGGGCGCGAAGGCGGAACGGCGGATGACGGGGACAAACAGCATGGTCGTACTCCTGGAAAGTTGATCTCGGGCCTGGGAGCGGTTGCTTCGTCGGCCGTGGGGGATAGCTGGGCACGGGGTGAAAACTTTTCAAGGGCAGGCAGGCGTGGGAAATTTTTGTTCCCCGGGTCTTGAAAAGGTGCGGGGCGGCGCTACGTCTCCTCGTTCTGCGAGGCGGGCGCGGAGCGGCACAATGGATGGCTGCGGACTCCCTTTCCAGTTTTCCATGCGCCAAGTCATCCTCGACCTCGAAGAATCCAAGATCCGTGAAGTGGCCAACGCCGGCCTGGGGCGCAGCGATGTGCTGCCCTTCTGGTTCGGCGAGGGCGACGAGGTGACGCCGGACTTCATCCGCCAGGCCGCCATCGACTCGCTGCAGCAGGGCGAGACCTTCTACAGCCACAACCTGGGCCTGCCCGAGCTGCGCGCGGCGCTGGCCCTGCACCTCACGCGCCTGCACGGCACGGTGGCGCCGGACCGCCTGGCCATCACGTCCGGCGGCGTCAACGCGCTGATGATCGCCATGCAGGCGCTGCTGGAGGCGGGCGACGAAGTGGCCATCGTCACCCCCGTCTGGCCCAACCTCACGGCGCAGCCGCGCATCCTGGGCGCGCGGCTCAAGCCTGTGCCGCTCAAACCCGTGGCCGGGGCCTGGACGCTGGACCTGGAAGCCCTGCTGGCGGCCGTGACGCCGGCCACCAAGCTGCTGGTGCTCAACGCGCCGAGCAATCCCACGGGCTGGACGCTGACGCGCGCCGAGCAGGAGCGCATCCTGGACCACTGCCGCCAGACCGGCACCTGGATCCTGGCCGACGAGGTCTATGCCCAGCTGTACTACGAGAGCGACACCCCGAATGGCTGCGCGCCGAGCTTCCTGGACATCGCTTCCTCCGAGGACCGGCTCATGGTGGTGGGCAGTTTCTCCAAGGCCTTCCTCATGACGGGCTGGCGCCTGGGCTGGCTGGTGCTGCCGCCGGCCAGCACGCACGACGTGGGCAAGCTGATCGAGTTCAACACCTCCTGCGCCAGCGTCTTCACCCAGCGTGCCGCCGTGGCGGCCTTGCAGCGGGCGGATGAGATCACGCCGCGCGTGGTGGCCCAGCTCAAGACCTGCCGCGACACCCTGCTGCCCCTGCTGCAGGCCGTGCCGGGGGTGGAGCTGGCCCGGCCGGCGGCCGGCATGTACGCCTTTTTCCGGCTGGCGGGCTACCCGGACGCGGTGGACACGGCCAAGCGCCTGGTGCGCGAGGCCGGCCTGGGCCTGGCGCCGGGCGAGGCCTTTGCCCCGGAATCGGCGGGCTGGCTGCGCT
>JAIERT010000179.1 GCA_019746735.1 Burkholderiaceae bacterium
GCAGCACCAGGCGCGCGGTCTCGATGAGCTTGGCGTTGAGGGTCTGGTTGCCATGGGCCAGCAGGTCGCGCACGGCGCCCGAAGGGTTGCCGCCCAGGCTCAGGGTGAGGGCCGTCTCGGCCAGCTTGAGCACATGGCTGCCGGCCACGCGCAGGCGCTCGGCATAGGGCGGGTGCACGCCGGCCGCGCCAGCCAGCAGCTCGTTCATGGAGCGGCCGGTGGAAAAGCGCATGCCGATGGCGTCCACCGCCGGCTCCACGTCGTCGAGCTGGATGGCCTTGTTGGCCAGCTGGGCCATGAGGGCGATGAGGTTGGTGGCGGACTCGGCATCGAAGTCCGGCTCGCGCACCCTGGCGGCCTGGGTGCGCACAGCATCGACGGCGCGCGCGAACTGGCGGTCCAGGATGAGGATGAGTGCGTCCACCGTGGCAGCCAGGCGCTGCAGGCGCGGGTTCTTGTCGTCGCGGTCGATGAGCTTGACGAAGTCGTCGCGGCAGTGCTGCAGACCCTTGCGGTCCTGCGCCTCCAGCCGCGCGAAGGCCAGCAGCACCAGGGTCTGGGGGTCGAACATCTTGGAATCCAGGCCCAGGCGCGCGCACTGGCCCAGGATCTTCTCGGCCTCGGCACGTTCACCGCTGTAGTAGCACATATGGCCGAGGTTCTGCAGCCGCGTGATGGAGTAGGGCGTGACGGCGCAGGCCATCTTGTAGGCCGCCAGTGTCTGTTCATGGTTGCCCAGCTCGAACTGCGCCCGGCCCAGCACGTCGTAGGCGTCGGCATAGCGTGGGTCTTCACCGATCAGGTTTTCCAGCGTGCTGATGGCCCGCATGGGCTCGCCCTTGTCGAGCTGCGCGCGGGCCACGCCCAGCTTGGCCCAGGGCAGGGTCTTGGCGGCGATCACGGCCTCGTAGAGCCGCTGGGCTTCGTCGTAACGCTCGACGCGCATCAGCAGCTCGGCGCCGATGCGCGCGGCGTAGAGCCAGAAGGGCGCTCGGGCCTCGAAGCGCTGCAGGCACAGGCGCGCGCCGCGCTCGTAGTCCTCTGCCTCGATGGCGGCAAAGATGTCGGCCAGTGCGGCCTTGCGCTGGCGCGCCAGATGCAGGCGTTCGGCCAGGCCGGCGGCGGTGTGGGGCTTGATCAGGTAGCCGTCGAGCGCGGACTCGGCCGCCTCGGCCACCTTGGCGTAGGTGGCCTCGCCCGTGACCATGATGAAGACGGTGGAGAAAGGCAGCAGCTGGTTGCGGCGCAGATCGTCCAGCAGGTCCTGGCCCGTGGGGGTGCCGGGCTGGAAGTACTGCTCGCAGAGCACGATGTCAAAGGCCCTGAACTCCAGCACCTTGCGCGCGTCGATGGCGCGCGTGGCCTGCTCGACCGAGCCCACGCCGAATTCGCGCAGCTGGTTGACCAGGATGGCGCGCGAGGTGGGATTGCCGTCGACGACCAGCGCCCGGGTGTTGGAGAGATCGTCGTCGTACAGGCCCATGCCGCTCTGGCACTCCACTGGAGAAGAGCGGAAATGATACAGCGCCATGTCCCTGGCCGGCAGGTGTCGCGCAGGCGCCGGGGGCGGCTTGCGCCGGGCGGGGCACCGGTTTAAGGTCGCCGCATGGACACTCTGGACTTTCTCGTCCGCAAGGACCAGCTCGGCACCACCACCCTGCGCCGCGGCACGCCACCGCCCCTGGCCGAGGGGCAGGTCCGCGTGGCGATCGAACGCTTTGCGCTGACCACCAACAACATCACCTACGGGGCCATGGGCGAGGCGCTGCAGTACTGGCAGTTCTTCCCCGTGGCGGACGACGCGGTTTGGGGCCGCATCCCGGTCTGGGGCTTCGGTGTGGTGCAGGCTTCACGCCATCCCGCGCTGGCCGTCGGCGAGCGGCTGTACGGCTACTTTCCGATCGCCAGCAGCGTGGACCTGACGCCGGGCAAGGTGTCGGCGCTGCATTTCGTCGACGAGGCGCCGCACCGCGCCGGTCTGCACGGCGTCTACAACCAGTACATGCGCTGCGCAGCCGATCCCTTCTACACGGCCGACACCGAGGACCTGCAGGCTCTGCTGCGTCCCTTGTTCATCACGTCCTGGCTGGTCGATGATTTCCTGGCCGACAACCGCTACTTCGGTGCGGCCGATGAGCCCGGCCGGCGTGCGTTGATGCTGCTCTCCAGCGCGTCGAGCAAGACGGCCTACGGTACGGCTTTCCAGCTGGCGCGGCGTGGCGAGGTCGACGTGATCGGGCTGACCTCGGACGCCAATGTGGCGTTCTGCGAGAGCCTGGGTTGCTACCGTCAGGTGCTCAGCTACGGGCAGCTCGCGCAGCTGCCTGCCGATGCGCCTTGCGTCTATGTGGACCTGGCCGGCAACGCCACGCTGCGGCGCGAGATCCACACCCGCTTTGCGCAGCTGCGCTACAGCTGTTCGATCGGCGCCGCCCATCTGTCCGAACTGGGCGGTGCCAGGGATCTGCCCGGACCGCGGGCCACCCTGTTCTTTGCGCCAGCGCAGATCAAGAAGCGCAGCGCGGAATGGGGCGGGTCGGTGCTGAACCAGCGCATGCTGGAGGGCTGGCGTGCGTTCATCGCCAGGGTGTCGGACCCGGCCCGACCCTGGATCGAGTTGCAGCAGCACCGCGGCCCAGCGGCCGTGCAGGCGGTCTACCAGGAGTTGCTGGGCGGCCGCAGCGACCCGCGCCGGGGGCACATGCTGTCCCTAGCCGCGAATGCGGACTAGACCGGGCTTAGGCCGGCAGCGGCCGGGCCTGCGCCCGGCCGTGCACGCTCAGGCGTCGGGCGCGACCTTGTGGTTGGCCAGGGCCTCGATGGCCTTGACCAGGGCTGAGTGGTCGGCCTGGTCGTGGCCCAGGGCGGCGCAGGCCGACATGAGTTGGGCGGCATTGGCCGTCTGCGGCAGTGCCATCTTGAGCGTCTTGGCGCCCTGCAGGGCGAGGTTCAGGTCCTTCTGGTGCAGGGCGATGCGGAAGCCCGGGTTGAAGGTGCGCTTGACCATGCGCTCGCCGTGCACCTCGAGGATGCGCGAGGAGGCGAAGCCGCCCATCAGGGCCTGGCGCACCTTGGCCGGATCGGCGCCGGCCTTGGACGCAAAGACCAGGGCCTCGCTGACCGCAGCGATGTTGAGCGCCACGATGATCTGGTTGGCCACCTTGCAGGTCTGGCCCGCACCGTTGCCGCCGATCAGGGTGATGTTCTTGCCCATCAGTTCGAACAGGGGCTTGACGCGCTCGAACACGGCCTCGTCGGCGCCGACCATGATGGTCAGCGAGGCGGCCTTGGCGCCGACTTCGCCGCCCGAGACGGGCGCGTCCACATAGTCGCAGCCCAGGGCGTTGATCTTCTTGGCGTATTCCTTGGTCGCCATCGGGTCGATGGAGCTCATGTCCACCACGACCTTGCCCTTGGCCCCCTTGAGCCCCTGGGCCACGCCGTTCTCGCCGAACAGCACCTTCTCCACATCGGGGGTGTCGGGCACCATGGTGAAGATGATGTCGGCGCGCTCGGCCACGCCCGCGGGCGTGGTGCAGACGGTGGCGCCGGCGTCCACCAGCTCCTGCGGCACCTTGCTGCGCGTGTTGACGAACAGCACGTGGCCGCCCTTGATGAGGTTCTGTGCCATGGGCGTGCCCATGATGCCCAGGCCGATGAAGCCCAGTTTCAGTCCGGATTTGGTCATGTCTCTACTCGGGTCAGTCAGTTATCGGGTCAATGCCTTGATCCAGCCCAGGCCGTCGCTCGTGGTCGTGCGGGGCTTGTACTCGCAGCCGATCCAGCCGGTGTAGCCGATGGCATCGAGGTGGCGGAAGAGGAAAGGATAGTTGATTTCGCCCGTGCCGGGCTCGTTGCGGCCCGGGTTGTCCGCGAGCTGGACGTGGGCGATGCGGGCCAGATGCTTCTGCACGGTAGCGGCCAGTTCGCCTTCCATGCGCTGGGCGTGGTAGATGTCGTACTGGATGTACAGGTTGTCGCTGCCCACGGCGTCCAGCACGGCCACGGCCTGGGCCGTGGTGTTGAGGAAGAAGCCGGGGATGTCGTAGCTGTTGATGGGTTCGATCAGCAGCTTGATGCGCGCGGCCTGCAGCTTCTCGGCCGCGTACTTCAGGTTGGCCACGAAGGTCGCCTGGGCCTGCGCCGGGCTCACCCCCGCGGGCACCTTGCCGGCCAGGCAGTTGACCTGCCGGCAGCCCAGGGCCGTGGCGTAGGCGATGGCCTGGTCCACGCCGGCGCGGAACTCTTCCACGCGGTCCGGGTGGCAGGCGATACCGCGCTCGCCCGCGTCCCAGTTGCCCGCGGGCAGGTTGTGCAGGACCTGGGTGAGGCCGTTGCTCTTGAGCGCCTGCACCAGCGCGTCCTTCTCGAAGGGGTAGGGGAAGAGGTACTCCACCGCCTCGAAACCGGCCGCCTTGGCTGCCGCGAAGCGCTCCATGAAGGGCAGCTCGTTGAACAGCATGGTCAGGTTGGCTGCGAATTTGGGCATCTTGTCAGTCTCCGATGATGGAGGGCCTGTCCGCACTCGAGAACCGCGTGCGAACAGGCCCAAAGGGCTAGCTATTGTGGCGGATTACTCCAGCAGTCCGGCCAGCTCCAGGCCCTGACGACCCTCGGGGTGACGGCAGTCGATCTCCTCGAACTCGTTGATCTTGTCGATCTCGACGCCCA
>JAIERT010000027.1 GCA_019746735.1 Burkholderiaceae bacterium
AGCGCTCGGCCAGCAGGGCCGTGCCCTGCACGAACACATCGCTGTTCTCCGACTGGTTGTCCTCGTCGCGGCTCAGTGTGCCGTCCTTCTCGCCACCCGGCGAACCGCCCCCCTGGCGGCGCTCCACCGCGCGGTCGAACTCATAGCCCGCCACCCAGCGCAGCGGCGTGGCGCCGATGCGGGTCTGGGCGTTGTACTGCAGGCCCGTGCCGTAGTAGTGCCGGTCCAGCCCCACCCAGTTGCCCGAGGCCAGGTACTGCAGGTTGTCGCGGGTGCCGAAGTACAGGCGTGCCGTCAGCGAGCGGTCGCGATCGAGCTCGTGCGTGAGCGAGGTGCCCAGCTGGTTCTGGCGCGTGATCTTGCGCGTCCGCTGCGTCAGCGCACTGTTGCCGGCCTGCGTGGGGTCCGCCGCCAGCTGCGCCGCGGTCAGGCCCAGCGGATCTTCCGCCAACGGCATGTCGAAGTGGTTGAACACCACGTTCACGCGCGTGCCCGCATCGGGCCCGAAGCTGATCTTGCTGTTGAACTGCTTGCGTTCGGTGGCGCTGTTGTCGCGGTAGCCGTCGGTGCTGAAGGTGCTGTAGTCGGCCACCAGCCCCACCGTGCCCACGCGGCCGGCCATCTGCACGTCGCTGCGCCGCAGGCCGTAGGAACCCACATAGCCCTGCACGCTGAACTCCGGCACCTCGGGCGCTTCGCGTGTCCAGGCCTGGATCACGCCACCCGAGGAGTTGCCGTAAAGCAGCGCCAGCGGCCCGCGCAGCACCTCGATGCGCTCGGTGGACGTGAGCGCGATGGACGAGCCCTGCCCCTGGCCGTCGGGCGTGGTGGCCGGGATGCCATCGATCAGCAGGCGGATGCCGCGGATGCCGAAGGCCGAACGCGCGCCGAAGCCGCGGATGGACACCTGCAGGTCCTGCGCATAGTTCTGCCGGTTGAGGATGGTCAGGCCGGGCACACGCGCCAGGGACTCCGAGAGATTGACCTGCGGCCCCGCACTCTGGATGGTGTCGCGTTCCACGGCCTCGATGGCCGCTGGCGCGTCGAAGCTGCGCTGCTGCGCGCGCGAGGCCGAGATCACCACTTCGTCCAGGGTCTGGGCCGAGAGTTGGGCCGAGCCCCAGCTGGCCAGCAGCAATGCAATCTTTGTCAACTTCATGAAGTCCTGCCTTCTTTGATGGCTGTTGAAATGATGGTTGTTCAAATGTCCATTCGGATCCGAAGCGAAGGTCATGCGCTCAAAACCAAGCGCAACCAATTGCTGCGCAGCAGCACTCCCTTTCGATGCGTCTGAAGGAGAGCGCAAGCCGGAGCACACGCTTCATCAAATCACCCCACGTCATGCGCAGCCCCTGGTTGACAGGCGTGTCAATGTTTCTATCATCGATTTGCCTTTCCAACATTCAGGGAAAGACCTCCCTCTTGTTCAGAGAGAGATAGGGATATGCATTGCAACTTAACGAGGAGACAAGCGATGAAGCGGTTATTTCTTCTTGCAGCCATTCCCGTCGTGTTCGCAGGCTGCGCGACCACGACCGGCGTACCCGAGGGTCCCAAGCTGACCCATACGCCGGTCCTGGACAAACTCGACAGCCCGTGGGACATGGCTTTCCTGTCAGACAACACCATGTTCTTCACCGAGAAATGCCTGGGGCTCTCGGTGCGACGAGCCAACGGCAACGTCTCCAAGATCCTCGGCATGAAAGACGCCAAGGGCTATGGCTCCACGGCCAACGACCTGTTCTGCGAAGGCCAGGCGGGCATGGCCGGTGTCGCCGTCGATCCCAACTTCCAGAACAACCGCACCGTCTACGTCTACTCGTCCTCGAGCATGACCGCGCCGGGCACGAACCGCGTCCTGCGGCTGCGCCTCAACGACACGCTGACCGCGGTTGCAGAGCGCACCGACATCGTGACCGACATCCCCTACAAGCCGCGCGCCAGTGACCATCCCTTTGGCGGGCCGGGCGCGCACAACGGCGGACGCATCCGCTTCAGCCCGGGCGACGGCTACCTCTACGTGACCACCGGCGACACCCACAACGGCATCGTGCCGCAAAGCCCCACGCTCATCGGCGGCAAGGTGCTGCGCATCGACCGCGACGGCAAGGCCGCGCCGGGCAACGGCGCACCGGCGGGCTTTGATCCGCGCGTCTACACCTACGGCCATCGCAACCCGCAGGGCATCACCTTCCGCCCCGGAACCAACCAGCCCTACACGGCCGAGAACGGCCCCTGGCACAGCGACGAGGTCACCGCGCTGGTGCCCGGCGGCAATGCCGGCTGGGATCCGCGTCCCAATGTGGGTGGCCGCGGCGCCTGCCCGGACAACTACTGCGGCTACAGCCCGAACCAGATGGGCGCCATGGACCCCAAGGACCGCTCGGCCTTCATGCCCATGACGGACACCAAGACCTATCCGAACGCCATGCGCCCCGCCTGGAACAACGATGGCCTGTCGCAAGGCATGTTCGGCACCACCTTCCTGGCCGGTCCGCAGTGGAAGGGCTGGAACGGCAAGCTCGCGGTGGGCTTTGGCGGCATCGGCATCCACGGCACGCCTGTCGGCAACCGCATCGACATCCTGGACATCGCGGCGGACGGCCAGTCCGCGAAGCGTGCCACGGTCAACCTGCCCATGCCGGCCGCGCGCTTCCGCTCCCTGGTGCAAGGCCCGGACGGCAGCCTCTACGTGGCCACCGACGAGGGTTCGATCGCGCGGCTGACACCGAACTGATGCGCCAGCGCTGAACCTGTGCTCGTCATGCGTGGGAGCCCCGAGGCTCCCACGCTTTTTTGAATCAGAGGAGATCCCGTGAAGTTTCCATCCATCTGCGCCCTCATCGCCCTGGGGCTGCTGGCGCCCGCCGGCCAGGCACTGGCCGACGAGGACGAGCTGTACAAGACCAAGAACTGTTTCGCCTGCCATCGGGTCGACCGAAACCACCTCGGCCCCTCGTTCAAGAGCATCGCCGCCAAGTACGCTGACCAGCAAGGCATCGACGCGCAACTCGCCCGCAAGGTCCGCGAGGGCAGCGTCGGCGTCTGGGGCCCCGTGCCCATGCCGGCCCAGCCCCAGGTCAGCGAGGCCGAGGCCCTGACGCTGACGCGCTGGATCCTGACACGCAAGTAAGCGACGGCCGGGCCTTCGCAGCCCGGCGCCCTCAGGGCTCCTGGACCGACAGCTGCAGCGAGGCATACCACTGCGCCAGGTTCTGGATGTCCTGGTCACTCAAGGGCTTGGCGATCACGCTCATCACCTCGTGGTGGCGCTTGCCGCTGCGGTAGTTGCGCAGCTGCTCCACCAGATAGATCTCGGGCTGCCCAGCCAGGTGCGGCACATTGGGCTGCATGGACAGGCCCTGCGGCCCGTGGCAGACCGCGCAGGCCATGGCCGCGCGCATCTTGCCGGCCGCCACGTCGGCCTGCGCCGTGGCCCCCAGCGCCAGCAGCAGGCCAGACAACAGGCCCGTCTTCAGAATGCGTTGTTTCAAGCAAATCTCCCACTGAAAAAAAGCGACGGAGATCGTCACGATCTCCGTCGCATCACTCAACCCGCTCAGTTGCTGTAGGTCACACGGTAGATCGCGCCCACATAGTCATCCGAGATCAGCAGCGAGCCGTCCTTCATCACGGCCACATCCACCGGCCGGCCCTTGTAGACGCCGTTGGCGTCCAGCCAGCCCTCGGCAAAGACCTCGTGCTTGCCCGCCGTGCCGTCGGCCTTGAGCGAAACGAAGTCGATCAACGCGCCGCTGGGCTTGCTGCGGTTCCACGAACCGTGCGCCGCCACGAAGACGCCGCCCTGGTACTTGGCCGGGAACATCTTGCCGTTGTAGAAGGTCATACCCAGCTGCGCCTGGTGCGCGGGGAACTCCACCTGCGGCTTGGTCCACTTGGCCGGGGCCTTCATGTCCTTGAGGTCGGGCGCGGCCGCGGTGCCGGCGATCTGCACGTTGTTGCCGTGGATGTAGGGATAGCCGAAGTGCTCGCCGCCCTTTTGCGTGATGCGATTGAGCTCGCCCGGCGGGATGTCGTCACCCATGCCGTCGGTCTGGTTGTCGGTGAACCAGACCGTCTTGTCGCGCGGGTTGATGTCCATGCCCACCGAATTGCGCACGCCCACGGCCACCACCTCGCGCTTGGAGCCGTCGAAGGGATCGAGGGCGATCATGCCGCCGATGCCGATCTTCTCGTACAGCGCCACCTTCTCCTTGGGCTGCACGTTGTAGGGCTGGCCCAGGGTGATGTAGAGCTTGCCGTCGTCGCTGACGCGGCAGGTGCGTGCGCCGTGGTTGAAGGACTCCTCGTCCTCGGGGATCAGCTTGCCCTGCGGCACCACCTCGATCACCGCCACGTCCGGGCCTTCGTAGAAGAACTCGGCGGCCGGGAAGTTGAGCACGCGGTTGTGCTCCACGACGATCAGGAAGCCGTCCTTGGTCCAGCACACGCCGTTGGGCACCTTGAAGTTCAGCGAAGGCGCAAAGGCCTTGACCTCGTCGGCCGCGCCATCGCCGTTGCGGTCGGTCACGGCCCAGACGCGCGTCTTGCGCGTGCCCACGAAGAGCATGTTGGTGGACGGTGCCACCGCCATGTGGCGCGCGTCGGGCACCACCGCGTAGAGCTCGATCTTGAAGCCCGGCGGCATCTTGATGTTCTTCAGGTTGGCGCGGATCGCGT
>JAIERT010000106.1 GCA_019746735.1 Burkholderiaceae bacterium
GGGCCTGGTGCTGCTGGCCGTGGTCATCCACGACGCCTTGGCTTTCTTCACGGGCTATGTCTGCGCGCGCGCCAGCCGCCTGCAGGACTACGACCGCCGCGCCGTCTCCATCGAGGTCGGCATCCGCAATGCGGGCCTGGGCCTGGTGCTGATCTTCAGCTTCTTTGGTGGCCTGGGCGGCATGGCCGTGGTGGCTGGTGTCTGGGGCTTCTGGGACATCATCGCCGGCATGGCCCTGGCGAGCTGGTGGGGCCGCAAGCCGGCCCAGGGCGCGCCTGCGCATGAGGAGCAGCTCGCGTGACGGAGGGTCTGGCAAGCGCGCGTCGTGTCTTCATCACCGGCGCCGACGGCTTTCTGGGTCGCAGCCTGCTGGCCGAGCTCGTGCGCGAGGGGGGCTTCGATTGTATCGTCGCGGCCGATATCCGCGCCGTGCCCATGCAGCGCCGCCGGCCCGGCGTGGTGTACATGGAACTCGATGTGCGTGATCCGGCCCTGGGCGAGCAGTTCGCGAAATACCGCATCGACACCGTGGTGCATCTCGCCTCCATCGTCACGCCGGGGAAAAATTCCAACCGTGCCTTCGAGTACTCGGTGGACGTGCTGGGCAGCCGCAATGTGCTGCAGGCCTGCGTGGCCCAGGGCGTGCAGCACATCATCGTGAGCTCCAGCGGCGCGGCCTACGGCTACCACCGCGACAACCCGCCCTGGCTGCGCGAGAGCGACGCGCTGCGTGGCCACCCGGCCTTCGCCTACGCCGACCACAAGCGCCAGGTCGAGGAGATGCTGGCCGACTACCGCAGCAGCGCACCTGCCCTGCGCCAGACCGTGCTGCGCATCGGCACCATCCTCGGCGAGTACGTGGACAACCAGATCACCGCCCTGTTCGAGAAGCCGCGCCTGCTGGCCATCCGCGGCAGCGAGAGTCCCTTCGTCTTCATCTGGGACCGCGATGTGACGGGCGCCATCGTGCACGCCCTGCGCACGCGCCGGGCCGGCTGCTACAACCTGGCCGGCGACGGCGCGCTCACCCTGCGCGATATCGCCCAGCGCCTGCACAAGCCCCTGCTGGCCCTGCCGGCCTGGCTGCTGCAGGCCGTGTTGGCCGTGGGCAAGCCGCTGCGCCTGAGCCGCTACGGTCCCGAGCAGCTGGACTTCCTGCGCTACCGTCCCGTGCTGCTCAACACCGCGCTCAAGACCGAGTTCGGCTACGTGCCCGGCAAGACGAGCAGCGAGGCTTTCGACGCCTTTCTCGCGGCGCGCGCGGCGCAAGGCCGGCCGCTGGTGAGGCCACGATGAGCGGCGCGCCGACCTGGGGGCGTGGCGACTGGCTGCGTGCGCTGGCCGTGGTCGTGCTCTGGGGACTGAACTTCGTCATCATGAAGGTGGGCCTGCAGGGCTTGAGTCCCATGCTGCTGGGCGCGCTGCGCTTCACGCTGGCCTCCCTGCCTTTTCTGCTTTTCGTGGGCCGGCCGTCGCTGCCCTGGCGCTTCCTGCTGGCCTATGGCCTGGCCCAGGGTCTGGGCCAGTTCGGTCTGCTGTTCTGGGGCCTGCAGCTCGGCATGACGGCGGGCATGGCCTCGGTGGTCATGCAGATGCAGGCCTTCTTCACGCTCTTGCTCGCGTTGCCGCTGCTGGGCGAACGCGCGCGCATCTGGCAGTGGGCCGGTCTGGTTCTGGGCCTGGCAGGTCTGGGCGCGATCGCGCTGGCGCACGGCGAAGGGCCGGGGCAGATGACGCTGATCGGCCTGCTGCTGACCGCGGGGGCGGCCTTCATGTGGGCCTGCTCCAACATCGTGGTGCGACTGGCCGCGCGCCATGGTGCCTACGAACCTTTCCCCTTCATCGTCTGGACCAGCCTCGTGCCCGTGCTGCCCTTCTGGGCCTGGGCGCTCGTGGCCGAGGGGCCGCAGCGCGTGGGCGAGCAGCTCATGAGCCTGAGCTGGAGCGCCGTCGCTTCGGTCGCCTACCTGGCCTGGCTGGCCACGCTGCTGGCCTACACGCTGTGGACCCGCCTGCTGCAGCGCCATCCTGCAGCCAAGGTCACGCCGTTCTCGCTGCTGGTGCCCGTGGTCGGTCTGGCCGCGGCAGCCCTGGCCTTCGGCGAGGTGCCGGTCTTCTGGCAATGGGTGGGCACGGTGGCCGTGCTGCTGGGCCTGGTGGTGAACCAGGCCGGAGCCTGGTGGCTGCGCCGGCGCGCGGGCTGATCAGCCTGCGGGCTGCAGCAAGACCACCAGAGCACCGGCACCACCCTCGGCCGGCCGGGCCTGCACAAAGGCCAGCACTTCCTTTTTCTGCGCCAGCCAGCTTTGCACACGGCCCTTGAGCACGGGGGTCTTGCCCGGTGAACCCAGACCCTTGCCGTGCACCACGCGCACGCAGCGCAAGCCCTGCTTCTGCGCCTCGCGGATGAACTGGCCCAGGGCTTCGCGCGCGTCCTCGGTGCGCAGGCCGTGCAGGTCGAGCTGGCGCTGGATGGCCCAGTCGCCGCGGCGCAGCTTGCGTGTCACGTTGAGGCCGATGCCCGGGCGACGGTAGCTCAGGTGCTCGTCGGTCTCCAGCAGGGTGCTGGCATCGAACGCGTCGCTGATGGCTTCCTGCAGCGCCGCCTCTTCGTCGCGCTGGCGCTGGATCGGAATGGGTTGGGGCTTCTCGGTCTTGAGCGGCGCTTTCGCAGGCACGGCGAGTGGCTGTACCTTGCCAGCAGCCTGCAGGAACAGATCACGGTCGGCCGTGGCCTGGCGGGCCCGGCGCTGGGCCTCGGCCTTGCGTTCGGCCTCTGCCCTGGCCTGGGCTTCGATGGCTTTCTTGACCTGCTTGAGGTCGGCCAGTGTGTGGACTTTCACCATCAGAGCAGGCCTTTCTCGGCCATGGACAAGGCCAGGCCCGGCGCCACGATCACGTGGTCCAGCACGCGCACATCGATCAGGGCCAGCGCGGCCTTGAGCGCCTGGGTCAGGGTTTCATCGGCGCGCGAGGGCTGGACCGTGCCGCTGGGGTGGTTGTGCGCCAGCACCACAGCGGCGGCATGGTGGTGCAGGGCACGCAGCACGACCTCGCGCGGGTAGACACTGGTCTGCGCGAGCGTGCCGCGGAACAGCTCTTCCAGCGCCAGCAGCTTGTGCTGGTTGTCGAGGAAGAGCACGGCAAAGCACTCGTGCTTCTTGCTCGCGAGCTGCAGTTGCAGGTAGTCCTTGACGGCCTGGGGTGTATCGAGCGCGGCGCGTTCGCGCAGCTGCTCGGCCAGGGCCCGGCGCGCCAACTCCAGCACGGCCACCAGTTCGGCGCGCTTGGCGGGCCCCAGGCCCTTGATGCGCTGGAGGTCGTCCGCGCTCGCGTGCAGCAGGCCGGCCAGGCCATCGAAGCTGTCGACCAGCTCCTGGGCCAGCTGCAACACCCCCTTGCCGGCCAGGCCCGTGCGCAGCAGCAGGGCCAGCAGTTCGGCGTCCGACAGCGCCCCCGGGCCGCGGGCCAGCAGCTTCTCGCGCGGTTGCGCGTCGGGGGGAAGGTCCTTCAAAGGCATGCCGGGGCCTGAAAAATTACAATGAGGCCAGTTTATCGGGACTTCCATGACCTCCACCCCCGCCCGGGTCCAGCCCGGCTCCTTCCTCACCTTGCACTACCGCCTGGCCGGTCCGGCCGGGGACATCATCAACACCTTTGGCGGCAAGCCGGCCACGCTGACCATCGGCACGGGTGAGCTCGCGCCGGGCGTCGAGGCGGCGTTGATCGGGCTGGAGGAGGGCGTGCACACCACGCTGCAGCTGCCGGCCGGTGCCTATGGCGAGAAGAACCCGGACATGCAGCAGTGGCTGTCGCGCAAGGAGCTGCGCGAACTCGGCGACCCCAACGAGGAGTACCGGGTTGGCGACGTGGTGCATTTCCCCACACCCGACCGCAAGGGCCAGTTTGGCGGCGTGGTGGTGCAGCTGGGCGAGCAGGCCGTGCTGTTCGATTTCAACCACCCGCTGGCGGGCCAGCCCGTGAGCTTCGAAGTCCAGCTGATCGGGGTACTCTGAGCATGAACAAGCACAACCAGTCCGAAATCATCCTGGCCGAGCCGCGCGGCTTCTGCGCCGGCGTCGACCGCGCCATCGAGATCGTGGAGCGTGCGCTGACCAAGTACGGCCGTCCCATCTACGTGCGCCACGAGATCGTGCACAACACCTATGTGGTCAACGACCTCAAGGACAAGGGCGCGATCTTCATCGAGGAACTCAGTGACGTGCCGCCCGGTGCCACCCTGGTGTTCTCGGCCCACGGCGTGAGCAAGGCCGTGCAGCAAGAAGCCGAGCGACGTGGCTTCCAGATCTTCGACGCCACCTGCCCGCTGGTGACCAAGGTGCACGTGGAAGTGGCCAAGCTGCACAAGGAAGGCTACGAATTCATCATGATCGGCCACAAGGGGCACCCCGAGGTGGAAGGCACCATGGGCCAGCTCGATTCCGGTATCCATCTGGTCGAGGACGAGGACGACGTGCTGCGCGTGCAGCCGGCGCAGACGAGCAAGCTGGCCGTCGTGACGCAGACCACGCTTTCCGTGGACGACGCCGCCAGCATCATGGCGGCGGTGAAGGCGCGCTTTCCGCAGGTGCGTGAGCCCAAGCAGCAGGACATCTGCTACGCCACGCAGAACCGGCAGGACGCGGTGAAGATCCTCAGCCCGCAGGTGGACGTGGTCATCGT
>JAIERT010000308.1 GCA_019746735.1 Burkholderiaceae bacterium
TGTCGGCACCCTGTTCCTGCATGTGCTTGATCAACACGCCCTGGTTGAACTTCGTGCCCCGGATCAGGAAGTTGTCGGCCGGCCATTCGCCACGCTCGTTCTGCCCCCAGGCATCGCGCAGCCACGCACGGTTGGACTCGAAGCCGCCCGCGGCCAGCACGCAGGCGCGCGCCTCGATGCGTTCGCCCTGCACGTACGCGGCCCTGAACTCGCCCTTCACGATGTCGAGCCGGTCCACCGGTGCCTCATAGCGGATCTGCACGCCCAGGCGCTCGGCGCTGCGGTAGTAGGCATTGACCAGGGCCTTGCCGCCGCCCATGAAGAAGGCATTGGTGCGCGCCACGTGCAGCGCGCCCGACAGCGGCGGCTGGAAGCGTACGCCATGGCTGCGCATCCAGTCGCGGCAGCTGCCCGAGGCACGGATGGCCAGGCGCGCAAGCTTCTCGTCGGTCAGGCCGCCCGTGACCTTGAGCAGGTCCTGCCAGAACTCCTCTTCCGGGTAGGCGTCCACCAGCACGTCTTGCGGCGCGTCGTGCATGCAGCGCAGATTGCGCGTGTGGCTGGAATTGCCGCCGCGCCACGCGCGCGGTGCGGCCTCCAGCAGCAGCACGCTGGCGCCGGCCTCACGGGCCATCAGCGCTGCGCACAGGGCGGCGTTGCCGCCGCCGATGACGAGGACATCGATCATGGGGAAAACAGTGTGCGAAGGCCGGACGAAGCAGCGCCCAGCCCTATCTAATCCGGTGATGCCTCTACCTTAGCCGGCCGGGCGGCAGAACGGCAGAGGCCCTGCGGCATGGGGCCATCACATCCCGTGATACCTGCTCAAGGGCCTGTGCGCACTAGCCGTCGATCAGCGTTGCGCCCACCCAGCGCCCGGAGCGCACCAGCTCGCGCGCGCAGTCAGCCAGCACCACGCGCGTGGCCAAAGCCGCCGGCGAGAGTTCGTCGTCCGAGAGGCTGCACAGCACATTGCGGCGGCGCGCGAGTGGATCGGACAGCTCGGACAGCGCAAAGCGCTCGGTCGCATCGCTGTAGCGGCTCACGGCGGACCAGGGCTGCAGCGAGCCGCCCAGGCCGGCCTCGACCGCGTCCATGAGCATGGACAGGGAATCGATTTCCACCACCACCGTGGGCTGGATGCGTGCGCGGCTGAACACCACGTCCATCGCGCTGCGCAGGCCGTGGCCCCCCGTGGGCATGATCAGCGGCACGCCCTTGAGCGCGGCGGCGCGCACCCGCGCCGGCGGCTCGCCCTTGACGTCGCGCCGCGTGCGGATGTAGTAGAGCCGCTCTTCGAGCAGGGGCATAGTGCTCCAGCGCCGCGCCGGGTCGGTGCTGAAGAGCACGGCCAGGTCGAGCTGGCGCGCATTGAGCATGGTGCTCACATGGCCCGACATGCTTTCCACCAGATGCAGGCGTACATCGGGGTAGCGGGCCCGCATGGCCCGTAGCAGCGGCAGGCCCAGCACGGCCGCCGTGGTGGGCGCCAGGCCCACGCTGACCGAACCCGAGAGCCGCGCCTGCTGGGCCGCGCGTGCGGCCTGCTCGGCATGACGCAGGGTCAGCTGGGCCTCGCGGAAGAAGGCCAGGCCAGCCTCGGTCGGTGTCACGCCCTTGCTGGTGCGCTGCAGTAGCCGGGTGGAGAGCTCGCTTTCGAGCCGGCTGATCTGCTGGCTCAGCGCCGACTGCACCATGTCCAGCTCCAGCGCGGCGCGGCTCATGCTGCCGAGCTCGACCACGCGCACGAAATAGCGGATCTGTCTGAGTTCCATCAATAACCTGTGTTCTGCCGGCCTGTTGTCCGGCTGGGATAATCGCACACCTATGGCGAGCAAAGGCAAACAAAGGGTCGTGGTGGGTTTGAGCGGGGGCGTGGACTCCGCGGTCAGCGCGCACCTGCTGAAAGCAATGGGCTACGACGTGGTCGGCATCTTCATGAAAAACTGGGAGGATGACGACGACAGCGAGTACTGCTCTTCCAACATCGACTTCGTGGACGCCGCCGCCGTGGCCGACGTGATCGGCATCGAGATCGAGCACGTCAACTTCGCCGCCGAGTACAAGGACCGCGTCTTCGCTGAGTTCCTGCGCGAGTACCAGGCCGGCCGCACGCCCAACCCCGACATCCTCTGCAACGCCGAGATCAAGTTCAAGGCCTTCCTGGACCACGCCATGCGCCTGGGCGCAGAGAAGATTGCCACGGGTCACTATGCGCGCGTGCGTCTGAACGAACAAACTGGCAAGCACGAACTGCTCAAGGGCCTGGACCCGTCCAAGGACCAGAGCTATTTCCTGCACCGCCTGAACCAGGCCCAGCTCAGCAAGACGCTGTTCCCCGTGGGCGAGCTGCACAAGACCGAGGTGCGCCGCATCGCCGCCGAGATCGGCCTGCCCAATGCCAAGAAGAAGGACAGCACGGGCATCTGCTTCATCGGCGAGCGGCCCTTCCGCGAGTTTCTCAACCGCTACATCCAGAAGGAACCCGGGCCCATCCGCGACGCCACGCCGCCCGCGGGCGACAAGGCCTACGGCCGCGTGATCGGCAACCATGTGGGCCTGAGCTTCTACACCCTGGGCCAGCGCCAGGGCTTAGGGATAGGCGGCATCAAGGCCAAGGGCGCACAGAAGGGCGGCGGCGAGCATGCGCCCTGGTTCGTCGCGCGCAAGGACATGGAGAAGAACACGCTGTGGGTGGTGCAAAGCCATGGCCATCCGCTGCTGCAAAGCCATGCCCTGCACGCGCTCGACGCGAGCTGGGTGGCCGGCGAGCCGCCCGCACCCGGACAGATGGCCGCCAAGTCACGCTACCGCCAGGCCGATGCCGCCTGCACGCTGGGCGGCGTCAACGGCGCGCGCTTCGACCTGCAGTTTCCCGAGGCCCAGTGGGCCGTGACCCCCGGCCAATCCGCCGTGCTCTACGACGGCGAGGTCTGCCTGGGCGGCGGCGTGATCGCTGCCGCCTCCTGAACCCAGCTCCTCACGATGCCGACCGACACCTTTCTCTACTTCGCCTACGGCTCGAACATGCTCACGCGCCGCCTGCTCGGGCGCGCACCTTCGGCCCGCGCGGTGGGCGTCGCGACGCTGCGCGACCATGCGCTGCGCTGGCACAAGGTCAGCAAAGATGGTTCAGGCAAGTGCGACATCGTGACCGCTGCCGGCAGCGCGGTCTACGGGGTGTTGTTCGAGATTGCGCTGACCGACAAGCCTGCGCTCGACACGGCCGAAGGCCTGGGCTGGGGCTACAAGCAGGTGGAGCTGGACGTGCAGACCGCCAGCGGCCCCGTCCAGGCCCTGAGTTATCAAGGCACCAACATCGACTACGGCACCAAGCCCTACGACTGGTACAAGACCCTGGTGGTGGCTGGCGCACGCGAGCACGGCCTGGCGCCGGACTATGTGCAGACGCTGGAAGCCGTGGCCACGGTCGAAGACTGGAGCCGGGAGCGAGCCGCGGAGAATCTGCGGGCTCTGACTGCACCCTAAGGCTTCAGCCCATCCGCGCCAGCAAAGTCTCCATGTCCTTGAGCATGGTGGCCAGACCGGCCTTCTGTGCGTCGTCGGGGGCGAGCTTCTGTTCCAGTTCCTGCGCCATGAAGCAGACGGTCATGCGCAGGTAGGTGCTGTCCAGCGCCTTGCGCACGGCGGCGAACTGCTGGCCGATCTTGAGGCAGTCTTCGCCCTCTTCCACCATGCGCTGGATGCCGCGCAGCTGCCCTTCGGCGCGACGCAGGCGGTTGAGGATCTCGGTACGGGCGCCGGCATCGTGCAGCACGGTGGGGGCGCAGTCGGCCGACACGGCGCCAGCTTTCAATGCTTTCTTGCCAGCAGTGACCATGTCTGCCTCCCTCACTTGAGCTGCGCGCCCGTGCTGTCATGCACGGTCACCTTCAGCGGAATGCCCTGGGCGACGCTGGCGCCCACGGTGCAGAAGGATTCGAACTGGACCAGCACGCGGTCCAGGTGCTCCAGCTGCGCCGCGGGCACGCCGAGCTTCAGGGCCACGTCCAGCCCCAGCACGCGCAGGCGGTTCTCGGCATTGCGGCCAATCTCGGCCGTGACCTCGCAGCGGATGGGCTCGGGCGCCTGCTTGAACTTGCGCAGCGCGAAGAGCAGCGAATCCGCCATGCAATTGCCCACGGCCGCGGCCAGCAGCTGCACGGGCGTGGGGCCGGCGCCATGGCCCAGCGGCGGGCCTTCGTCGCCGAGCAGGCGGGGCTTGCCATCGCCGAAATCGATCTCAAACTGGTAATCCTGCTGCTGCAGCAGCAGGACGTGCGGGCGGGGCTCGCTCATGGTGTTCTCCTGGTCTGGGGGCTGGCCCCGCGGACTCGCGCGCGACCATGCCCCGAAGCTTACTTGGTGGAGCAGGCGCTGCCGCCTTCGGGCACGCCCAGCTTCTTCAGCAGGAAGGCCGGCGGGCAGAAGCCCGTGAAGCCCGACTGGAAGAGATTGAAGCCGGCGAAGGCGGTCAGGGCGAGAAACCACGTGCTGACGAAGATCGGGCTGCCCTCGACGCCCAGGGCGAGGGAGAGCATCACGACGAAGCCGGCGAAGATGCGGATGTAGCGTTCAACAGTCATGTTTGACTCCTAGGTTGCGGTTGCGGTAACGGGGGTCAGCGGCGAGCCGTCGTCGGCTTCGTGGCGCTTGCGGAAGAAGGCGTAGTACAGCACCGGGATGACCACCAGCGTG
>JAIERT010000039.1 GCA_019746735.1 Burkholderiaceae bacterium
CGAACTGGTAGCGGTAACCCGGCGGGAAGGCCACGCTGTCCAGCGCCTTGCGGATGTCGGCCGAGATTTCGCCGGCCGAGCGGTTGTAGACGTTGGCGTTGATGGCCACCTCGCGCATCAGGTCGCGCCGGTTGATCTGGTTGGAACCCGTGTCGGGCGCCAGGCGCGCGACCTGGTTGAGGCGGATCACGCGCGAGCTGCCGTCGCTGTTTGTCCCAAGGGCGAAGGGCAGGCGCTCGAGGTCGGCCATGCTGTGGCGTGCCTCCGGCGCCAGGCGTACGTTGACGTCGTAGGTCTGGTCGTCGCTGGCACGCCAGTTACCCACGGTCTGGCCGGCGATGAGGGTGCGCAGCGAAGTGGCGATCTGGTTCACGCCCAGGCCCAGGTCGGAGGCCGCCTCGCGGTTGACCTGCACTGCGATCGTGGGCTTGCCCGGCTTGACGCTGGAGTCCAGGTCCACCAGGCCCGGGATGTCGCGCACCTTCTCCATCACCAGCTGGCTCAGACGCTCGAGCTCCTGCAGGTCGCTGCCCTGCAGCGAGAACTCGATCTGCTTCTGCCCGCCCACGGCGTCCAGCAGGCCGGCGTGGGTGACCGTCATGCCCGGCACGCGCGCCAGGCGTTCGCGCAGCTCGGCCGAGATCTGGTCCACATTGCGTGTTCGCTCCTTGCGGTCGATCAGGCGCACGTAGACACTGGCGTAGTTCTTGCCCAGCGCATTGCCGGTGTTGATCGTGGCCAGCGAGTAGCGGACCTCGGGAAACTCGCGCAGGATGTCCTGCACCTGGCGCGCCTTGGCCTCGGTGGCCTCGATGGACGAGCCCACAGGGGTATAGAAACTGACGCTGGTTTCCGAGAAATCGGCCTTGGGCACGAACTCGGTGCCCAGCAGCGGCACCATGAAGATGCTGAGCACGAAGATGGCCAGGGCGATGCCCATCGTGGCCAGCTTGTGCGCCAGGGACCAGCGCAGGATGGCCTGGTAGAAATCCGCCAGTCGGTCGGTGGCCTGTTCGAACCAGGCCGTGACGCGGCCGATGGTCTTGTCGTAGAGGGTGACGGGCGTGATCTTCTGGCCGTGGGCGTGGATGCTCGGGTCGTGCCAGACCGACGAGAGCATGGGGTCGAGCGTGAAGCTCACGAACATCGAGATCAGCACCGCGGCCACGATGGTGATGCCGAACTCGTGGAAGAACTTGCCGATGATGCCGCCCATGAAGCCGATGGGCATGAACACCGCGACGATGGAGAAGGTGGTGGCCAGCACGGCCAGGCCGATCTCCTGTGTGCCATCGAGCGAGGCCCGGTAGGGTTCCTTGCCCATCTGCACATGGCGCACGATGTTTTCGCGCACCACGATGGCATCGTCGATCAGCAGGCCCACGCAGAGCGAGAGCGCCATCAGCGTGATCATGTTGATCGTGAAGCCGAACCAGTGCATGAAGAGGAAGGTGCCGATCAGCGCGATCGGCAGCGTCAGCCCGGTGATGACGGTGGAGCGCCAGGAGTTCAGGAACAGGAAGACGATGAGCACCGTGAGGATGGCGCCCTCGATCAGGGTGCGGCGCACGTTGTCCACCGCCACGCGGATCGGTCGCGAGCCGTCCTGGATGGCTTCGAGCCGCACGCCCGGCGGCAGCTGGTTCTTCATCTCGGCCACGGTACGCGTGAGGCCGTCGATCACGGCGATGGTGTTCTCGTCCTGCGCCTTCTGCACCGACAGCAGCAGGGTGCGTGTGCCGTCGTAGAGCGCCAGGGTCTCGATCTCCTGCGGGCCGTCCTGCACCGTGGCCACCTGGGCCAGTCGGATGGGCGTGTTGCCCTTGCGCGCCACGATGATGCGGTTGAAGTCTTCGGGGTGCTGCATGCGCGCGTCGATCTGCACCGCCAGCTCCTGGCTGCTCGATCGCACGGCGCCCAGCGGCAGGTCCTGGTTTTCGGTACGCACCGCGTTGGCCACCTGCTCGGGGGTGACGCCGTAGGCTTCCAGGGCCTCGGGGCGCAGGTAGATGTTGATCTCGCGCTTGGTCGCACCCACCAGGTTCACGGCGCCCACGCCCCGCACGTTCTCCAGCCGTTTCTTGAGCACCTGGTCGGCCCAGCTCGTGAGCTCCACCGCGCTCGGTGCCTTGCCAGCGCTGTTGTCGGGCAGCACGGCCAGCGACCAGATCGCGCGGCTGGCCGGGTCGAAGCGCAGCACGCGCGGCTCTTCCACCTCGTCGCGCAGATTGGGGCGGATGGACGCCACCTTCTCGCGCACATCCTCGGCGGCCTTGCGGCCGTCAATGTGCAGCTGGAACTCGATGATCACCAGCGACTGGTTCTCGTAGCTGCGCGAGGTCAGGGCATTGATGCCGGCGATGGAGTTGACGCCTTCCTCGATCTTCTTGGTGACCTCGCTCTCGACGATCTCGGGCGAGGCGCCAGGGTAGCTGGTGCTGACCACGACCACCGGGAAGTCCACGTTGGGAAACTGGTCGACCTGCAGGCGCTGGTAGGAGAAGAGGCCCAGCACCACGAAGGCCAGCATGACCATGGTGGCGAAGACCGGGTTCTGGAGGCTGACGCGGGTGAACCACATGGGGAGCGGGCGCCTGTCGTACTGAGGGTTGTGGGGATGGTCGAGCGGTGGGGCCCAGGCTCAGGGCTGCGTGCCCAGCTTCACCTGGGTGCCTTCACGCAGCGGGCCCACGCTGCCGGCCAGTATGCGACTGCCCTCGGGCAGGCCGCTGACGGCCACCAGATCCTGGTCGGCCACACGGCCCCGCAAGCCCAGGCTGACGCTGACGTGGCGAATCTTGTCGCCGTCGACCAGTTGCAGATAGGGCTGGGGCTTGTCGGTACGCACGGCTTCCAGCGGGACGGCCAGGGTCTTGAGCTTCTCGGTGCCCAGCGTGCCCTGCACGAACAGGCCCTGGCGCAGGCCCGGCACGCTTTGCAGCTGCAGATAGACCAGCACGCTGCGGCTGCCGGCCTGGGTGCTGGGGTTGATGCGCGCCACGCGTGCGGGCACGGGCTGGGCATGGCCCTCCACCCTGAGTTCGGCGCGCTGTCCCACGCGCACGCCCACCGAGTCGGCGGCGCTGAGCGCGGCCTCGATCTCCATGCGGCTCAGGTCGACGATCTCGACGATGCGTGCATCGATCGCCACGCGCTCGCCCGGCTGGGCCAGGCGCTGCGAGACCAGGCCGTCCATCGGCGCCCTGAGCGTGGTGTCGGCCATGCTCTTGCGGGCCACATCGGCCGCCGCCAGCGCCGCCGCGTGGGTGGCCCGTGCGGCATTGAGATTGGACAGCGAGGTGTCCAGCGCGGTGGTCGAGATGAAGCCCTGGTCCACCAGGGCCTTGTTGTTGTCGTATTGGCGCTGGGCGATCTCCACCTGCGCGCGTGCCGAATCGGCCTGCAGCTGGGCCTGGCGCAGGCGGGCCTCGTACTCGGCCGGGTCGATGCGCGCGATCACCTGGCCGGCCTGTACCGCATCGCCTTCGCGCACCGCGAGGCCCTGCAGTTCACCCGGCACGCGGGCCTTGACGTAGGCCGAGTTGGCGGCCTTGAGCGTGCCCGACACGGGCAGACCGCGCAGCAGCTCCTGCGGCTGCAGCAGCAGCACATCGGCGGCGGCGAGTTCCACGACGGTTTGCGCGCTGCGCACGGTCTGCTCGGCCAGTGCCGTCTGTTGTGCCTTGCGCGCGCCCATGGCGCGCAGCACGCCCGCGGCCAGCAGCACGACGATCAGGGCGCCCAGGCCCCAGGTGATCCAGCGTTTCATGGGCTTAGGTCTTTCCTTGCGACAGGGGCTTGTGGCCTGCATCCGGGGTGCACAGGCCGTGCAGCAGGATCTGCAGCTGTTGTTCGAGGTACCTCTCCGGCACCAGCAGGTGGGCGCTGCTCACGCAGGCGCCGAAGGAGTGTTTCCAGGACATCAGGAAGATCATGGGCGCGAGCACGCCATAGATGGCCTGCTCCATGTCCATGGGTCTGAACTCGCCGCGGTCCACGCCGCGCTGCAGGATGCGGCGGATCAGCTCGTGCCCGGGCTCGATGACCTCCTGCTGGTAGAAGGCCGCGAGTTCGGGGAAATTGACCGCCTCGCTCATCATGAGCTTGGTGATGCCCGCGGCCGGCGTCTTGCCAATGCGCTCCCACCACATCATCAGGGCGTAGCGCAGCATCTCGGGCGTGCTGCCTTCGAAAGTCTCGAACTCGGTGTTCCACTCGGCAAAGCGGCCGGCGATGTTCTCGCGCACCACGGCCTTGAACAGCTCTTCCTTGCTGGCGAAGTAGAGAAAGAGCGTGCCCTTGGAGACGCCGGCGCGGCGGGCCACTTCCTCCGAGCGCGTCGCGGCATAGCCTTTTTCGACGAACAGCTCCAGGGCCGCGGCCAGCAGCTCGCCCGGGCGGGCTTCCTTGCGCCGCTCGCGCCTGGGGCAGTTGTTGGAAAAGATTTTGCCGATCATGGCAATGGCATATTAATGACTGACGGGTTAGTAATGTAATTCAGCCCCCGGACGGGCGTCAAGCCGAGATGCTGCCAGTTCCCGGTAAAGCCGGAGTAAAGGCCGGGATCGCGAGCTGGCTCTAAGATGCGGGTCCTTCTTACCGGCGAGCCCATCATGTCCAACGATCATCCCATCCTGGTTCTCGGCGGCGGCTGCTTCTGGTGCACCGAGGCCGTCTTCGACCGCGTGCGCGGCGTGCTCGA
>JAIERT010000212.1 GCA_019746735.1 Burkholderiaceae bacterium
GGAGCGCCTGGGCCTGGCCACGGCCGTGCCGCACGCGCGCAGCGATCGCATCGACCGTGTGGTGCTGCACCCGGTGCTCGGGCCGCTGCTGCTGGCCGTGCTGCTGTTCCTCGTCTTCCAGGCCGTGTTCGCCTGGGCCGAAGCCCCCATGGGCTGGATCGAGACCGCCACCGCCTGGCTGGGTGAGCAGCTGGGCGCATTGCTGCCCGAGGGCTGGCTGCGCAGCCTGCTGGTCGACGGCCTCATCGCCGGCCTGGGCGGCGTGATTGTCTTCCTGCCGCAGATCGTCATCCTCTTCGCCTTCATCCTGGTACTGGAAGAAAGCGGCTACCTGCCACGCGCGGCCTTTCTGCTGGACCGCCTGATGGGCGCGCTGGGCCTGTCGGGGCGCAGCTTCATCCCGCTGCTGTCCAGCTTCGCCTGCGCCATCCCCGGCATCATGGCCGCACGCACCATCGCCAACCCGCGCGACCGGCTGGTGACCATCCTGATCGCGCCGCTGATGACCTGCTCGGCCCGGCTGCCGGTCTATGCCCTGCTGATCGGCGCCTTCGTGCCGCAGCGCGAGGTCTGGGGCGGCTTCGAGCTGCAGGGCCTGGTGCTGTTCGGCCTCTACATCGCGGGCATCGCCGGCGCCATGGCCGTGGCCTGGGTGCTCAAGCACTTCACCACGCGCGGCCAGGTACGCACGCTGATGATGGAGCTGCCGGCCTACCACTGGCCGCGCCTGCGCAATGTGCTGATCAGCCTGTGGCAGCGCGTGAAGATCTTCCTGCGCCGCGTGGGCGGCGTGATCCTGATGCTGACCGTGCTGCTCTGGTTCCTGGCCACCTTCCCAGCCCCACCCGAGGGCGCCACGGGCCCCGCCATCGAGTACAGCCTGGCTGGCACGATAGGCCGTGCCCTGGCCGTGGTGTTCGAGCCCATCGGCTTCAACTGGCAGATCAGCATCGCCCTGGTGCCCGGCCTCGCGGCACGCGAGGTGGCCGTGAGCGCGCTGGGCACGGTCTACGCGCTCTCGGCCACCGCCGACGACACGGCCCAGGCGCTGATCCCGCTGATCTCCGAAAGCTGGAGCCTGGCCACGGCGCTCTCGCTGCTCATGTGGTACGTGTTCGCACCCATGTGCCTGTCCACGCTGGCCACCATCCGCCGCGAGACCGGCGGCTGGCGCATGGCCGCTGTCACCGGGGCCTATCTGTTTGCGCTCGCCTACGCGGCAGCCTTTGTCACCTACCGCGTGGCGCTGGCACTGGGCGCGGGCTGAACCCCCTGCCCGGATGACTCAAGACCGGGGCGCTGTCCCGGCCTTTTGTTCTTCGGCCTCGTCCTGGAAGACCTGCTGCGCGATCTTGAAGGAGTCCAGCCCCGCAGGGGCCCCGCAGTAGACCGCGGCCTGCAGGAAAACTTCGCAGATCTCCTCTTTCGTGACGCCGTTGTTGAGCGCGCCCTTGAGGTGCAGCTTGAGTTCGTTGGGGCGGTTCAGCGCGGTGAGCATGGCCAGGTTGAGCAGGCTGCGCGTCTTGAGGTCCAGGCCCGGGCGCGTCCAGACCGTGCCCCAGGCGTTTTCGGTGATCAGCTGCTGGATCGGCGCCATGAAGGCGTCGGCATTCGCCAGCGACTTGTTCACATACGCATCGCCCAGCACGGCTCTGCGTACGGCCAGGCCGGCCTTGTATCTCGGGTTCTCGTCCATGGGATCTCCGGTGGTGTTTGCTCTGCCCGTGACTGTACAGGCCCGGGACACCCGCGCGGTCAGTCGCCCCAGCGCACGCAGTACACCGCCAGCGCCGTCGCCAGGCCGTAGAGCAGCATGGCCACGCTGATGAGGGCGAACATGCTCCACACCGGCGCGCCGCCCTGCACCAGCAACCAGCCGCCCACGGCCACCAGCACCAGGCGCAGCGTACCGGCCAGCACCGGCCCCAGCAGCTTGCCCGCGCCCTGGGCCGCGAAGTACAGGCAGAGGCCGAAAGCGAAAAAACCGTAAGCCGGTGCCACCCAGCGGAAGTAGCTGCGCGCATGCGCGATCACCTGCGCCTCATCGGTGAACAGGCGCGACCAGGCATCCGGCCACAGCGCCACCAGCAGGCCGATGCCTCCCACGAGGGCCGCCGCCAGCCCCGCCCCCGTCCAGGCCACGCGTCGCGCGCGTTGCACCCGGCCGGCGCCCAGGGCCATGCCCACCAGGGGCAGGCAGGCCACACCGATGGCGAAGGTGATGGGGATGAGCAGGAACTCCAGGCGTGCGCCAATGCCGTAGCCGGCCAGCGCCTCGGTGCCGAAGCCGGCCACGATGCGCGTGACGATGAGGATGGTCAGCACGGTCTGCAATGCCGACAGACTGGAGACAGCACCGACCTTGAGGATGTCGTGGAAGGCTTCGCGCTGCAGCCGCGCCGTGAACCGCAGCCGGACGCGGGCCCGCCCCGAACGCAGATGGCGGTAGAGATAGGCGCCTCCCAGGGCGAAGGCGAGCACCTGCCCCAGCGCAATGCCGGCCATGCCCAGGCGCGGCACGGGGCCCCATCCCAGGCCGAGCAGGCCGCCGAAGACGATCTGCCCCAGGGCGACCAGCAGCAGCGTGACCGACGGCGTCTTCATGTCGCCCGCACCGCGCAGGGCCGAGGCAAAGGCGTTCAAGAGCCAGATCACCAGCGAGCCCGCAAAGGCCACGCTTGCATAGGCCAGCGCCTGGTCCAGCGCGGCCTCACGGCCACCGATCAGTGCAATGAGCGGACGGCCCCAGCCCAGCACCAGCGCGCTGAAGAAGAGCCCCAGCATCGCGCTGATGACGACCGCATGCAACACCAGGGCGTCGGCCCGCGCCTGCTGACCGGCACCCAGCGCGCGACTGATGGCCGAGGCGATGCCCCCGCCCATGGAACCGGCCGAGAGCATCTGCTGGAGCATGATGAGGGGAAAGACCAGCGCCATGCCCGCCAGCGGCGCCGTGCCGAGCACGCCCACGTACACCGTCTCGGCCACGCTCACCAGGGCCGTGGCGACCATGGCGAACATATTGGGCAGGCTCAGGCGCCAGATGGTGGGCAGCAGGGGGGCCGTGGTGAGATCAGAGGGGGCAGCCATGACATGCGTTGCGGGCCGCAGCCGGCCCCGTGGCTGCCATCATGGCAGGCCTGCCGCCACTCTGCAGCACACAGGCGACAGCGATCCATGACCGATGGCCGGACGCCGGCGCAACGCAGCGCCTGCCCGAGGCGCTGCGACCCAGCCCCGCAGGGCGGGATGCTGAGCGGGTGGTCCTGAGACGACCGCCGGCTCAGCCGCATGAACGGATCAGTGGGTGCCGCGCGGGGCCCACGCGACGGACAGGAAGTCCGCCAGCTTTTCGGGCACGTCGTTGTCAAAGCTCATCAGCAGATCGGAGGCCTGGGCCGCAGCGGCGGCCTGCAGGATGCCGGCGAGACTGTTCTTCTGCGCATCGGTCACCGTGTGGTGGTGACGCTGGGTCAGGCATGAGAGGGTCGCCTCGCGCAAACGGTCCGAACCCAGAACATGCCAGGCGTAGTCGATCTCGTAACGCTCGAAGGCGTCCTTGAGGCTTTCGCCGTTCTGTCGGGCTTCTTCCGCGAAGTGGTTCAGCGTCCGCGTGCTGAGCGCATCCATGACATGGGCGACGGGCGCGGCGTGATCGGAAACGAGGTGGTCTGAGGCCATGGTGGACTCCGGTTGAGGTCGTGGGCATGCGCCCGGAATGCATCTGGCGGCCGGCGCCTGGCGTCCCGGCGGGCAGATGCGACAAACGTGGCGATCCGCTGTCGGATCCCACGGCACACACCGCCTTGCAGCGAAGGCGGCGCCTGGATGGAACGGGAACGGACTGCGTTGCGATCAGCCTGTCCTCATGGGGCCGGGCACTGCAGAAGATAAAAAGCCATCCCGCAGAGGATGGCTTTCCGAGAAATTTGGTGGCCTGGGGCGGAATCGAACCACCGACACGCGGATTTTCAATCCGCTGCTCTACCAACTGAGCTACCGGGCCAAGAGAGACGGAATTATAGCAGCACTCGCTGGGCTCTCCCGCGACAGGGCTCAGCTGCCGTTGCGCTTGCCGCGGCTCAGGTCCACGCCGAGCTGCTTGAGCTTGCGGTAGAGGTGGGTGCGCTCCAGGCCGGTCTTCTCGGCCACGCGCGTCATGGAGCCGCTTTCGCGCGCGAGGTGGTATTCGAAATAGGCTTTCTCGAATTCGTCACGGGCCTCGCGCAGGGGCTTGTCGAGCTGGAAGTTCTGCTGCGACTGCGGGCCGGTCTCGACGATCGCCATCAAGGGGGCCACCAGACCCGACAGGCCATCGCCGGCATTCTGCGCGTTGCCCCCCAGGGGCGCCGAGGCGGCGGGCAGCGGGGCGTTGCGGGCCAGGCCCTGCTCCACGGCCTTGAGCAGCTTCTGCAGGGTGATGGGTTTTTCGAGGAAGGAGTGGGCGCCGATCTTGGTGGCGGCCACGGCGGTGTCGATGGTGGCGTGCCCGCTCATCATGATCACGGGCATGGTCAGCAGGCCGGACGTGGACCATTCCTTGAGCAGGGTGACGCCATCGGTGTCGGGCATCCAGATGTCGAGCAGCACGAGGTCGGGGCGCTCGTTCTGCCGGGCCTGCCGCGCCTGGGCGGCGTTCTCGGCCACTTCGACGCTGTGTCCTTCGTCGTTGAGGATCTCGGACAGCAAGTCACGAATGCCGAGTTCGTCATCGACTACCAGTA
>JAIERT010000116.1 GCA_019746735.1 Burkholderiaceae bacterium
TAACGACGAACAAGGAGTAATCACATGCCTCGCGTCAAACGTGGTGTAACGGCTCGCGCCCGCCATAAAAAAGTTCTCGCCCTTGCCAAGGGCTTCCGCGGTCGCCGCGGTAACGTCTTCCGCATCGCCAAAGAAGCGGTGATGAAGGCTGGGCAATATGCCTACCGTGACCGTCGTAACAAGAAGCGTGTCTTCCGTCAGCTGTGGATTGCCCGTATCAACGCGGCAGCCCGTCAGTGCGGCATGACCTACAGCCAGTTCGCCAACGGCCTGAAGAAGGCCCAGATCGAGATCGATCGCAAGGTGCTGGCTGACATCGCTGTGCACGACATGACGGCTTTTGCCGGCATCGTAGAGAAGGTCAAGGCCAAGCTGGCTGCTTGATCTTCACGCCAGGAAGGCAGCCCCCGGGCGGCCTTCCCTGCACAAGAAACAAGGGCTGGAGCTTGAACAAAGCTTTGGCCCTTTTTCATTGCGCCGGGCGATCCGGAGAGGGCGGCTGACTTGCTGCCCTGTCCCGATCACTTTGCACCCAACGGACCAGAAAAAATGAACGAGTTGGACGCCATCGTCAGCAGCGCACAGAGCGCCTTTGCCCAGGCCAGCACCCCGGCCGATCTGGAAAACGCCAAGGCGCGTTTCCTGGGCAAGACCGGCAGCATCACCGAGTTGATGAAGGGCATGGCCGCCCTCAGTGTGGAAGAGAAAAAGAGCCGTGGCGCCGCCATCAACGTGGCCAAGCAGGCCGTGGAAGCTGCCCTCAACGCCCGCCGCCAGGCCCTGGCCGACGCCGAGCTGAACCAGCAACTGCAGGCCGAGGCGCTGGACGTGTCCTTGCCCGGGCGCGCGCGCGGCACCGGTGGCCTGCATCCTGTGAGCCTGACCATGGAGCGCATTGAGGCCATCTTCGGCTCCATGGGCTTCGAAGTGGCCCAGGGCCCCGAGATCGAGGCCGACTGGTACAACTTCACCGCGCTCAACACGCCTGAAGACCATCCCGCGCGCTCCATGCACGACACCTTCTATGTCGAAGGTGGTTCGGCCAAAGCGCCCAATCTGCTGCGCACGCACACCAGCCCCGTGCAGGTGCGCCACGCCCTGCAACACGTGGCCGCGCACAAGGCGAAAACGGACAAAGGTGAGCCGATGCCGGAGATCCGTGTCATCGCTCCCGGCCGTACGTATCGAGTCGACAGCGACGCCACCCATTCGCCCATGTTCCACCAGTGCGAAGGCCTGTGGATTGGCGAGAACGTGAGCTTCAAGGACCTCAAGTACGTCTTCACCGAGTTCTGCCGCACCTTCTTTGAGAGCGACGATCTGGTGCTGCGCTTCCGCCCCAGCTTCTTCCCCTTCACCGAGCCCAGCGCCGAGATCGACATCCAGTTCCAGCAGGGCCCGCTGGCCGGCCGCTGGCTGGAAGTGGCCGGCTCCGGCCAGGTGCACCCGAACGTGGTGCGCAATATGGGCCTGGACCCCGAGAAATACATCGGCTTTGCCTTCGGCATGGGCATGGACCGTTTCACCATGCTGCGCTACGGCGTCAACGACCTGCGCCTGTTCTTTGACGGCGACCTGCGTTTCCTGAGCCAGTTCAAATAATTCAGCCGAGAAAAAGAAGATGCAATTCCCCGAGTCCTGGCTGCGCGAATTCTGCAACCCGCCGCTCTCCACCCAGCAACTGGCCGACACGCTGACCATGGCCGGCCTGGAGGTGGAAGAGCTGCGCCCCGTGGCCCCGCCTTTCACCCAGATCGTCGTCGGTGAAATCAAAGAGGCCGTGCAACACCCCAACGCCGACCGTCTGCGCGTGTGCCAAGTGGATGTGGGGCAGGGCGCACTGCTCAACATCGTCTGCGGCGCGCCCAATGCGCGCGTGGGCATCCGCGTGCCCTGCGCCCTCGTGGGTGCCGAGCTGCCACCCGGTGAAGACGGCAAGCCTTTCCTGATCAAGCTGGGCAAGCTGCGCGGCGTGGAAAGCCAGGGCATGCTGTGCTCGGCCCGCGAGCTGAAATTGTCCGAAGACCACGGTGGCCTGCTCGAGCTGGCCGCCGATGCACCCCTCGGCAAGAACATCCGCGACGTCCTGAACCTGGACGACACGCTCTTCACTCTGAAGCTCACACCCAACCTCGCGCACTGCCTGTCCGTCTACGGCGTGGCACGCGAAGTGGCTGCGCTGACCGGCGCACCGCTCAAGACCCCGGCCATTGCCCCCGTGGCCGCCAAACTGGCCGACAAGCAGCCCGTGAAGGTCAGCGCGCCCGAGCTCTGCGGCCGCTTCTCCGGCCGCATCGTGCGCAATGTGAACACGAAAGCTGCCACGCCCCAGTGGATGGTGGACCGCCTGGCCCGTTGCGGTCAGCGCAGCGTGACTGCGCTGGTGGACATCTCCAACTACGTGATGTTCGAGTTCGGCCGCCCGAGCCACATCTTCGACCTGGACAAGATCCACGGCACGCTGGACGTGCGCTGGGGCAAGGCTGGCGAACAGCTCAAGCTGCTCAACGGCAACACCGTCACCGTGGACGGCGAAGTCGGCGTGATCGCCGACGACCAGGCCCTGGAGTCCCTGGCCGGCATCATGGGCGGCGACGCCACCGCCGTGTCGGACGACACGAAGAACGTGTATGTAGAGGCGGCTTTCTGGTGGCCCAAGGCGATTGCCGGCCGTTCGCGCCGCTACAACTTCGCCACCGATGCCGGCCACCGCTTCGAGCGCGGTGTGGACCCGGTGCTGACCGTGGAGCACATCGAGCGCATCACTCAGCTCATCGTCGACATCTGCGGCACGCCGGCCACCGCCTGCGGCCCTGTGGACGACCTGCAGGTCAAGCTGCCCACGGCGCAGCCCGTCACGCTGCGTGTGGCCCGCGCGGCCAAAGTCATCGGCATGCCGGTGACACAGGTGCAGTGCGCCGACGTGCTCAAGCGCCTGGGCCTGCCGCTGAGCGAAGGGCAGGGCACCATCACCGTGACGCCCCCGCTGTACCGTTTCGACCTGCAGCTCGAAGAAGACCTCATCGAAGAAGTGGCGCGTCTGGTCGGCTACGAACAACTGCCCCACACCCCGCCGCTGGCGCCCGTGGTGCCCAAGAGCCGTCTGGAGGCGCAGCGCAGCCCCTTTGCCGTGCGCCGCCAGCTGGCCGCCCTGGGCTACCAGGAAACCATCAACTACAGCTTTGTGGACGAACGCTGGGAGCATGAGCTGGCGGGCAACCCGAACCCCATCAAGCTCATGAACCCCATCGCCAGCCAGATGGGCGTGATGCGCTCCTCGCTGCTGGGATCGCTGCTGCAGGTGCTCAAGTTCAACCTGGACCGCAAGGGCGAGCGCGTGCGCGTGTTTGAGCTGGGCCGTGTTTTCCTGCGTGATGCCTCCGTGGCCGACAGCCACACCAGCGTGGCCGGCTTTGCCCAGCCCATGCGTGTGGCCGGCCTGGCCGCCGGTGGTGTGGATACGCTGCAGTGGGCGACCAAAGAACGCGCCGTGGACTTCTTTGACGTGAAGGCCGATGTGGAAGCCCTGCTGGCCCCGCGCCAGCCCGTCTTTGAAGCCGCAGAACACCCCGCCATGCACCCCGGCCGCTGCGCCCGTGTGCTGCTGGACGGCAAGGCCATCGGTTTCATCGGCGAACTGCACCCGCGCTGGCGCCAGGGCTACGAGCTGGCCCAGACCCCTGTGCTGTTTGAACTGGAACTCGACGCCGTGCTGGCCCGCGATGTGCCGGCTCTCAAGAGCATGAGCAAGTTCCAGGCGGTGGAGCGTGACCTGGCCGTTATCGTGGCCGAGAAGGTCAGCCACACCGCCCTCATGCAGGCCATCGGTGCGGCAGCGCACCAGGGCCTCTTGCGAAATGCGGTATTGTTCGACGTCTACCGCGCCAAGCCGGGGGCCGCCTCGGCCGGCCTGGCCGAGGGCGAGAAAAGCCTGGCGGTGCGCCTCACGCTCAACAGCGACGAGGCTACCCTCACGGAAGCGCAGATTGAAAGCGTCGTGCAAGCTGTGCTGGGCACACTGCAGACCAAGGTGGGTGCGCGTCTGCGCGCCTGAACGGGATACGCGAGAACACGAACAACAATCGAGACGGCGGAATCACTATGGAAATCACGGTCGAAAGTCTGGAAACCCCCGCGCTGACCAAGGCGCAGCTGGCCGAACTGCTGTTTGAGCAGATCGGGCTGAACAAGCGCGAGTCCAAGGACATGATCGACGCCTTCTTCGATCTGATCGCCGACAGCCTGGTCAACGGCAACGACGTCAAGATCTCGGGTTTCGGCAACTTCCAGATCCGCACCAAGGCCCCGCGCCCGGGCCGCAACCCGCGTACCGGCGAAGCCATCCCGATCGAAGCGCGCCGTGTTGTCACTTTCCACGCCAGCCACAAGCTCAAGGAACAGATCCAGGAGCAGGGCGTGGGCAACGGTGCCGCCCGCGCCGCCGCCTGACACTTCTTGGGGCAAAGCGCCCCACCCAGGCCCCGGCCATCCGCCGGGGCTTTTTTATGCCCGCTTCTGGCTCATTCGGGGCGCGCTTTGTGCCGGCCTGAGGCCTGCGCATGCCCTGCTGCGGTGCATCAAACTGGCCCCGGCTGTTGCACCCTGAAACGCCAAAAAGCAGGGATTTTCAAAAAAGCGTCGTCCAGCCTTGGCAAGCCCAGGTACTTAGAGTAACCTTGCAGCTTTCTCGCGTATCACATTGATTTCAATGGAGAAAGCACTCCCTCCCATCCCCG
>JAIERT010000285.1 GCA_019746735.1 Burkholderiaceae bacterium
GCAACTGCGTGATCATGGACGACATGATCGACACCGCCGGCACGCTGGTGAAGGCCGCCGAGGTGCTCAAGGAGCGCGGCGCCAAGAACGTCTACGCCTACTGCACACACCCCATTTTCTCGGGTCCGGCCATCGAGCGTATCTCCAAGGGTCAGGCCCTGGACGAGGTCGTGGTGACCAACACCATCCCGCTGAGCCCGGCTGCCGCGGCCTGCACCAAGATCCGGCAGGTCAACGTGGCACCGCTGATCGCGGAGACCATCCACCGCATCGCCAAGGGCGAGTCGGTCATGAGTTTGTTCTCGGAGCAGGACGACCTGTTCTGAGGCAAGAAGCGGCCCGCGCCTTGCGTGCGGGCTTTTGTTGAACCGGAGTCACACTGGTCGCGGTGGGCTCCTGATGGAGTAAGTTATGAAATTCGTCGCCTTTGAGCGCGCCAAGCAGGGTACGGGTGCGAGCCGCCGTCTGCGCACTACGGGCCGCACGCCCGGCATCGTCTACGGCGGTACCGCCGAGCCGCAACTGATCGAACTCGATCACAACGCGCTCTGGCATGCCCTGAAGAAGGAAGCCTTCCATTCGTCGATCCTCGACATGGAGCTGAACGGCAAGAGCAACCAGGTGCTGCTGCGCGATGTTCAGATGCACCCCTACAAGCCCCTGGTGCTGCACATCGACTTCCAGCGCGTCGACGCCAACACCAAGCTGCACATGAAGGTGCCGCTGCACTTCAGCGGCGAGGAAAACTCCCCTGCCGTCAAGATTGACCTGTGCCTGGTCAACCACGTCGTGAACGAGCTGGAAATCTCCTGCCTGCCCAAGGACCTGCCCGAGTTCATCGCGGTGGATCTGAGCGCCCTGAAGAAGGGTGACTCCCTGCACCTGGCCGACCTCAAGCTGCCCAAGGGCGTGACCCCCGTCACCCACGGCAAGGCCAACCCGGTCATCGTGTCCGTGGTGACCACGGCCGAGGAAGTCGCCGAGCCCGCACCCGCTGCGGCCGCTCCGGCTGACGCCGCCAAGGCTGCCGCCCCGGCGGCCAAGGCTCCCGCCGCCAAGAAGTAAGCCCTTCCGGCGCTTGCTGACAACGGCCCGCCTCGGCGGGCCGTTTGCTTTGGTGTCGGCGGGTGCCGTGATCCATTGATAATCCGCGCATGATCAAACTGTTTGTCGGCCTGGGCAACCCGGGCCCCGAGTACGAGGCCACCCGGCACAACGCCGGCTTCTGGTGGATCGACGCCGTGGCACGCGAACTCAAGACCAGCCTGTCCATGGACAAGAGCTACCACGGTCTGGTGGCACGCACCACCGTCAAGGGCCAGACCGTCTGGCTGCTCGAACCCCAGACCTTCATGAACGTCTCGGGCAAGTCCGTTGCTGCACTGGCACGCTTCTTCAAGATCAAGCCCGAGGAGATCCTGGTCGCCCACGACGAGCTGGACATCGTGCCCGGCCAGGTCAAGCTCAAGCTCGGCGGCAGCCATGCCGGCCACAACGGCCTGCGCGACATCCACGCGCAACTAGGCACCGACGACTACTGGCGCCTGCGTATCGGCATCGGCCACCCGGGCGTGAAAGCCGAAGTGGCCAACTGGGTGCTCAAGAAGCCCGCCCCCGAGCACCGCAGCGCCATCGACGATGGCATCACGCGTTCCCTCAAGGCCCTGCCCGACCTGCTGGCCGGCGACATGAACAAGGCCACCCTGCTGATTCACACGAGCAAGCCCCCCCGGCCCAAGCCGCCACGGCCGGCCGATCTGCCCCCCAAGGAAGGAGAGCCCGCATGAAGACGCTGCCACACCTCCTCGCGGCCACCGCCCTGGCCTGCTGTGCCACGGTCCCGGCCCAGACCGTCTACCGCTGTGGCAACAGCTACAGCCAGACGCCCTGCCCTGGTGGCAGTGCCGTCGACGCCACGGACCGCCGGACGCCCGAGCAACGCAAGGCGCACGAAGCCAGCGTCAGGGAGGAAAAGCGTGCTGGCGACACCCTGGAAAAGACCCGGTTGAAAGAGGAAGCCGCCACACGGAAGGCGACCGAGCAGGCCGAGAAGGCCCAGCGCGATGCCGACAAGGCGGCGCAGAAAGCCGCCGACAAGAAGAAAAGCAGCAGCAAAGAAAAGATCCCGGCCTACCGGGCCCCGGCCCAGAACTGATCAGGCGGCCGGGGGTTTGCTGCCGGCCGCCGGGACCGGCGCATCGGTGGTCAGGCGCTGGTACTTCTGCCACAAGGTCTCGCGGCTTTCCACGTGCTGTGGGTTCACGGGGATGCAGGCCACCGGGCAGACCTGCACGCACTGCGGCTGATCGAAATGGCCTACGCACTCGGTGCAGCGCGCCGGGTCGATCTCATAGATCTCGGGCCCGAGGTAGATCGCCTGGTTGGGGCACTCGGGCTCGCAGACATCGCAGTTGATGCATTCGTCGGTGATCATCAGGGCCATGGTGCCCCGATTATCCGACGGCCGCGAAAACCACGGTGACCTCAGGCGCTATCGGCGGCCTGGGTGGCCGCCTCGCGCTCACGCACCAGACGCTGCTGGTCGTAGACCGGCTGCGGCGGCAGATCGGCCAGATGGCGCGTATCCGCCCAATCCAGGATCTCGATGGTGTCGCCCTGCAAGCGCACCCGGTTGATGCCGGCATTGGGGATCTCGCTCACACGCGGGCCGGACAAGGACAGGCCGCGCGCGCTGCGGTAGACCATGTCGAGCACGCCGCCGTGAGTCACCACGGCCACGGTCTGCCCCGCGTGGCGCCTCGCCAGGTCTTGCAGGGCGGCCAGCACGCGGGCATGGAAATCGCGGGTGCATTCACCGCCCTCGAAGGCATAGTGCTCGTCGAAACGTACCCACTGCGCCCAGTCCTGCGGGAACTGCTGCTGGATCTCGGGAACGCACAGGCCTTCGACCCGGCCGAAATGCTGCTCCCGCAGGGCGGCTTCCAGCAGCGGAGCGGAAGACCCGACGCGCTGCGCCAGCGCCTGCGCGGTCTGCAGGGCGCGCTGGAGATCGCTGCTCACCAGCGCATCCAGCGGCTGCGTTGCCAGGCGCTCGGCCACCCGGCGCGCCTGCTCCAGTCCTGTCGCGTTGAGCGGCACATCGAGCTGTCCCTGGAAACGCAGTTCGCGGTTCCAGTCGGTCTCGCCGTGGCGGATCAGGATCAGTTCGGTCATGCGTTGATTATGCGACGCGCGAATGTCGCCGCCGTGACGCAAGGGCCACGGCTTTGCAACAGATTGCTTTGCGCTCAGCTGCGCCCGAGGCTGCGGATCTTTTCCTGCAGGCGCTTCGCCACCATGGGGTCGACGAACTTCTCGGCCTCGCCCCCCAGGATTGCGATCTCGCGCACCAGGGTGCTGGAGATGAACTGGTAGCTCGTGCTGGGGGTGAGAAAAACCGTTTCCACGTCGGGCATGAGGCTGCGGTTCATGCCGGCGAGCTGGAACTCGTAGTCGAAGTCCGTCACGGCACGCAGGCCGCGGATCACCACCTTCGCGCCCCGGCCCACGACGAAATCGCGCAACAGACCCGAGAAACTCTCGACCACCACATTGGGCTGGTCGTGCATGACCTCACGCATCATGCCGATGCGCTCGTCCAGCGTGAACATGGTCTTCTTGTGGTGCGCCGCCGCGACGCCGACGATGACCCGGTCAAAGAGCTGGGCCGCCCTGCGGATCACATCGGAGTGACCCAGGGTCATGGGGTCGAAGGTACCGGGATAGACGGCAAGCACGCTGCGGGACATGGGTAGGCTCCTGGTTCGCGCCGATTATGCCGCCGCGCTTCAGGCTGCACCGATGTCGGGCACGAGGCCACGCACAGGCTTGCCAGCCTTGAGCGCGGCTGTGAAGGCCAGCATGCGATCAATCGGCAGTCGAGCTCGCGGGATCAGCGCTGGGTCGACCTGGATTTCGTTGGCCCCGGTCTCCAGCACGTGGGCGACGCCCGCGAGACTGTTCATGGCCATCCAGGGGCAGTGGGCGCAGCTCTTGCAGGTGGCGCTGTTGCCGGCCGTGGGGGCCTCGATGAAGATCTTGCCGGGATTGAGCGTGCGCAGCTTGTGCATCATGCCCTTGTCGGTCGCCACGATGAACTCGGGCGCATCCATCTCCTGTGCAGCCTTGAGGATGCCGGAGGTCGAGCCCACGGCATCGGCCAGTGCCACCACGGCGGCCGGGGATTCGGGGTGCACCAGCACCTTGGCCTTGGGATGCTCCTTCTTGAGCTCCTCGAGCTCGAAGGCCTTGAACTCGTCATGCACGATGCAGGAGCCATTCCACATCAGCATGTCGGCCCCGGTCTCGCGTTCGATGTAGCCGCCCAGGTGCCGGTCCGGCGCCCAGAGGATCTTGTGGCCCTGGTCCTTGAGCGCGCGCACGATGTCGAGCGCACAGCTGGACGTCACCAGCCAGTCGGCGCGCGCCTTCACGGCCGCGCTGGTGTTGGCATAGACCACCACGGTGCGATCGGGGTGCGCATCGCAGAAGGCGCTGAATTCATCGATGGGACAGCCCAGGTCCAGCGAGCAGTTGGCGTCGAGGTCGGGCATGAGGATGCGCTTCTCGGGGCTCAGGATCTTGGCCGTCTCGCCCATGAAACGCACGCCGGACACCACCAGGGTCTGCGCCGCATGGTCGCGGCCGAAGCGCGCCATCTCCAGCGAATCGCTGACGATGCCGCCGGTCTCCTCGGCCAGGTCCTGCAGGTCCGGGTGCACGTAGTAGTGCGAGACCATG
>JAIERT010000213.1 GCA_019746735.1 Burkholderiaceae bacterium
TGTGCTGGCCGCCGGCGCCGCTGGCGCGGAAGGTGTCGATGCGCAGGTCGGCCGGGTTGATCTGCACGGCCTGGGCCTCGTCGGGCTCGGGCAGCACGGCCACGGTGCAGGCGCTGGTGTGGATGCGGCCCTGGGTCTCGGTGGCGGGCACGCGTTGCACGCGGTGGCCGCCGGATTCGAAGCGCAGGTCGCCGTAGACGTTGTCGCCTGCGATGCGCAGCACCACTTCCTTGTAGCCGCCGAGTTCGCTGGGCGATTCACTCATGAGCTCGGTCTTCCAGCCGCGCGTGGCCGCGTAGCGCGTGTACATGCGCAGCAGGTCGCCCGCGAACAGGGCCGATTCGTCACCGCCGGTGCCGGCGCGGATTTCAAGGTAGGCCGGGCGCGCGTCGTCCGGGTCCTTGGGCAGCAGCATGCGCTGCAGCTCAGCCTCGAGCTGGGCCAGCTCGGCGGTGGCGCTGGCGATTTCCTCGCGCGCCATCTCGGCCATGTCGGGGTCGGCCTGCATCTCCTGCGCGCTGGCCAGATCGGCCTCGCGCTGCTGGTAGCGCGCGTAGCGGCCGGCGAGCGCCGTGACCTCGTTGTGCTCGCGCGAGAGCACGAGGAACTGGCCCATGTCGGACATGATGTCTTCGCGCGAGAGCAGGAAGTTCAGCTCTTCCAGTCGCTGGGCATAGCGTTCGAGTTGTTGCCTGAGAAACGGTTTCATACAAAGAGGCGTTCGGTGGACGGACCGGCGCCGGTCGGGGCGCGCGGGGGCGGCGGCGTGGGCCGCGCCGCTAACGCTCTTTACGCAGGAAGAAGTGCTGGATGGCCGCACCAGCGCGTTCGCGCGCGGCAGCATCACCGGTGTGCAGCTCGGCCAGGGCGCCGTGCAGCATCTTCTGCGTCAGTCCCTTGGACAGCGCTTCGAGCACGGCGTCCACGTCCTCGCCCTTGGCGAGCAGCTTGCGCGCCCGGGCGATCTCGGCGGCGCGCCACTCGTCCGCCTGGGCATTGAGCTGCTGGATCAGGGGCACGGTGCTGCGCTGGTCCATCCAGTGCAGGAAGCTCTGCACGCCGGCGTCGATGATGACCTCGGCCTGGGCCACGGCGGCCTGGCGGTTGGCCTGGCCGGTCTGGACCACGGCGGCGAGGTCGTCGACGGTGTAGAGGTAGACATCCCCCAGGTTCTTGACCTCGGGCTCGATGTCGCGCGGCACGGCCAGGTCCACCATGAACATGGGGCGGTGCTTGCGCTGCTTGAGGGCGCGCTCCACCGCCCCCAGGCCGATCAGCGGCAGGGTGCTGGCGGTGCAACTGATAACGGCGTCGAACTCGTGCAGGCGTTCGGGCAGTTCGGCCAGGCGCATGGTCCCGGCGCCGAAGCGGCTCGCGAGTTTCTCGCCACGGTCCAGCGTGCGGTTGGCGATGACCATGGACTTCGGCGTCTTGGCGGCGAAGTGCGTGGCGGCCAGTTCGATCATCTCGCCGGCACCGACGAAGAGGAGGCGCACCTGGCGCAGGTCTTCAAACAGATGGCCGGCCAGGCGCACGGCGGCCGCGGCCATGCTGATGGAGTGCGCGCCGATCTCGGTGGAGCTGCGCACTTCCTTGGCAACGGCAAAGCTGCGCTGGAACAGCTGGTTGAGTGTGGTGCCCAGGGCGCCGGCCTCTTCGGCCACGCGCACGGCGTCTTTCATCTGGCCCAGGATCTGCGGCTCGCCGAGCACCATGGAGTCCAGCCCGCTGGCGACGCGGAAAGCATGGCGCGCAGCCTGGCCGCCTTCAAGCGTGTAGGTGTGGGTGCGCAGCTCTTCCGCCGTGACGCCGCCACTGCGTGCCAGCCACTGCAGCGTGGGGGCGATTTCCAGCTGTTCGCTGGCGCAATAGATCTCGGTGCGGTTGCAGGTGGAGAGGATGGCGGCTTCGGGCGGGCGGGCGAGCGCACCGCGCAGGCCCTCCAGCGTGGGGGGGAGCTGGTCGAGCGCAAAGGCAAACCGACCGCGCAGATCGAGCGGTGCGGTCGTGTGATTGATGCCCAAAGCCCAGACTGCCATGACCCGCATTATAAAATTTGCCGCTGCCGGTCCCGATCCCGGGGTTTCTGGCAGTCCTTGGCATGAATCTGCACGACATCCTTTTCCACCTGTTCAACTTCGCCGCGCCGGCGTTGGGGCTGGCGCTGCTGTTGCCTTTGCTGGGCCGCCCCTTCTTCAAGCCGCAGTCCGCCCTGATGCCCTGGTGGGGTCAGATGCTGGTCAACTTCCTGGTCGGGGTGGGGGCGCTGTGGCTCGGTCTCTGGTGGCTCGGGCGCGACGGCAAGATGATGGGCTATGCCTTGCTGGTGCTGGCCACGGCCAGCAGCCAGTGGCTGCTGGTCCGCGGCTGGCGACGCTGATCAGAAGTTGTAGACCAGGCCGATGGACAGGCGGTCCATGTCCGCCGTCTGGTTGGCTGGCAGCTGCGTGCGGCCCAGGCTTTCGTACTGGGCGCGCAGCGTGAACTCGCGATCCAGACGCACCTGGATGCCGAAACCGTAGATCAGGTCGTCGGGCAGGCCGTTGATCTCGCCGTCGTGCACACCCACGCCAGCCTTGCCGAAGAGGGCGACCTGCTGGTTCAGCGGCACCTTGCCCACGGCCACGGCATGAACGATGTGCTCGCTGACGTCAACCCGGCCACGGCCGGGAATGTCGGCATTGGCACTGCCGACGAGTGTGATGCCGGCTTCGAAGTCCAGGTTCTCGCGGTAGCGGTAGCCGCCCGAGATGGTCAGGGCGCCCGGACTGGAGTAGCTGCCGGGGCCGCTGTAGTCGACGGTGCCGTAATCGACCGCGCCGTAGTAGCGTGAGCTCTGGGCCACTGCGGGCGTGATGACAGCGCCGCAGAGCAGGAGTGCGGGTAGCAGTTTTTTCATGGCGTTCCTTGTCTTTGTTGAAGAACACGTTGCCGCGGGTGCAACGCGGGCCGCATTGTCCCGCCCTGAGGACGGGGCGATGTAAGCAAATGTGATGTCCCCAGAGCCTGCAGGCACAAAGAAAAAGGCCGGGCAGGGCCCGGCCTTGAGGGGAATAGGGTGCTATCAAAAATTGAGCACACCGCCGACCGAGACGCGGCTGATGTCGGCGCCTGGATCGCTTTCGCTGGACTTGGACTTGCCCAGGTGTTCGTACTGGATGCGCATGCCGAAGCGCTGGTTGAAGTTGAGCTGGATGCCTGCCCCCACGATGACGTTGGTCGTGGTGTGCGGGCCCGTGGTGCCGTCGTAGGTGCCGCTGCCGCGCACGCGCGCCGTGTGCAGGCCCAGGCCGGCCTTGCCGAAGAACTCGAAGTTGGGGTTGATGGGCAGGAAGCCGACGGCGAGGAAGCGCATGTCGCCCTGGCGCGCCGTGCGGCTGCCGTTGTTGTTGACGAAGGTGGTGTCGCCGATGGCGGTGACACCGGCTTCCGCACCCAGGTTGGGGCTGAAGCGGTAGCCGCCCGAGACCGTGACCGAGCCGGGATCGGCGTAGATGGTGTCGCGCATGTTCAGCGTGCCGATGTCGACCGCGCCGTACCAGTGCTGGGCCAGCGCGGGGCCGCTGGCGGCCGTACAGAGCGCAAGGGTGAGCAGGGCTTTTTTCATGGGGAACTCCTGTGGTTGGCGGGCCTGTGCGGCGGACGCACCGGCCCAGCCCAGACAACGCGGCGCGCGGTCTGGCCGTTGACGCGGTCTCAGGCGGGGCTGAAAAGGTCGACGCGGTCGGTGATGATGGCGTCGATGCCCAGCGCGAGCAGGCGCTCGGCCGCCCACTCGTCGTTGACGGTGTAGCACAGGCAGCGCAGACCGGCCCCACGCGCCTGGGCCACGGTCTCGGTATCCCACAGCGCATGGTTGCAGACCACGGCCACGCAGGCCAGGTCCTGCGCCTTTTGCAGCCAGCCGCTCCACAGCGTGTCCAGCAGCAGGCCGCGCGGCAGTTGCGGTGCGGTGCTGCGCGCCCCTTCGAGTGCCTCGGGCTGGAAAGAGGTCAGCAGGGGCGGCACCTGCGCACCGGCCCAGAGCCGTGCCGCTTCGCGCGCCACGACTTCGCCGGTATGGCGTTCGGTACCCGGTGTGGGCTTGATCTCGATGTTCAGGAGGTGGTGGTTGCGCAGGCAGTGCGCGGCGATGGCCTGCAGCGTGGGCAGGGGCTCGCCCGCGTAGGCGCGGCTGTGCCAGCTGCCGGCGTCGAGCTGCGAGAGGGCGTGCCAGGTCTGTTCACCGGCGATGCCATGGCCGTTGCTGGTGCGTTCCAGCGTGGCGTCGTGCAGCAGGAAGGGCACGCCGTCGGCGCTGAGCTTCACATCGCACTCGTACATGCGGTAGCCGTGGGCGGCGCCCAGGCGGAAGGCGGCCAGCGTGTTCTCGGGCGCCAGCTTGCCGGCACCGCGGTGCGCGACCCAGCGCGGGTAGGGCCAGGCTGTCGTGTGCTGGCTCACAGCCGTTTGCCCGTGGCGGCGTCGAAGCTGTGCAGGCAGCCGTCCTGCGGCCGCACATGCAGGGTGCTGCCCAGGGCCGGCGGCGGGCCGGCGCGCTCGTCGACGCGCACGATCAGCTGCTCGCTGTCGACACGGGTGTAAAGCAGGCGCTCGGCGCCCAGCATTTCCACGGCCTCGACCTGCGCGGTCCAGCCGTCAGCCGCAGGCTGGGGCACGATCTGCAGGTGCTCGGGGCGGATGCCCAGCAGGGTGCCGGGCTTGACGTGCGGGGCGCTCGCGAGCAGGTTCATGGGCGGGGCACCGATGAAGCTGGCGACGAAGGTGGAGGCCGGGCGGTGGT
>JAIERT010000298.1 GCA_019746735.1 Burkholderiaceae bacterium
CTGATCAACTTCGACCTGCTGATCGAGGAAGGCGTGATCTCGCCCGAGGACACCGGGCTGTTCAGCTTCGTCGACAGCCCGGAGGACGCCTGGAAGGCTATCCAGTCCTTCTATCGGCTGGGGGATGGGCCGGCGCCCTGAGTGTCCAGGCCGTACGGCTGCCCAGGCCCACCGCGGCGCCGACGACCCAGAACACGATCGACACCCCGACCACGCTGCCGATGCTGCCGAACAGCAGCGGCATCAGCACGCTGGAGCCATTGAGCGACATCAGGCGCAGGCCCAGGGCTTCGCCATGGCGATCGGCCGGCGTGATCTGGTGCAGGGTGCTCATGATCATGGGCTGCACCGAGCCCAGCACCAGGCCCAGCAGCACCGAGCACACGCCCATGGCCAGGGCGCTGGGCATCAGGGGGTAGAGCCCGAAGAGCAGCGCCGTGGCCACCATCGCGCTGCTGATCACCACCCACTCGCGCAGATGCCGGGACAGCCAGGGCATGAGCAGACGCACCACCGTGGCTGCAATGGCGAAGGCGCCCAGCAGCATGCCGATGGTGGACGCGCTGTAGCCGCGCTCGTGGCCCAGCACGGGCAACACGAAGGTGTGCACGTCCCAGCACGAGGAGAGAAACCAGTTGACCAGCAGCAGGCGGCGCATCATGGGATCGCGCAGCAGATCCCAGGCGCGGCGGCGCCCCTGCTCGGCCGCGGAGGCCCGCGAGGGCAGATCGGGGGTATGACGCACCAGCCACCAGGTCAGCAGGGGCAGCACCGCCATGAGCAGAAAGGCACTGCGGTAGCCGCCGAGATCGCCCGCCTGGCCGCCGAGCCACACCCCGGCGTGGTCGATCAGCAGGCCTGCGAGCAGAGGGCCGAGAAAGTTGGATGCCGCCGGCCCGATGGACAGCCAGCTGAAGACCTGGCGGAGCTCGGCCGCATCACGCGCCGCGCGCCCCACATGGCGCTGCAGCGTGATCGAGGCCGCGCCGGTGGCCCCGCCGCTGAGCAGCGCGGCCAGACAGAGCACGGGAAAGACGGGAAACACGACCGCCAGCGCCGTGCCTCCGCTGGCCGCGATCACGCTCAGGGCCATCGGGCGGCGCAGGCCGTGGCGGTCCGCGTAGCGGCCGGCGGGCAGCGCCAGAAAGACTTGGGTCAGCGCAAACAGGGACATGAGCAGGCCCACGGCCAGCGCGCTGTAACCCTGGGTGAGCGCCAGCAGCGGCGCCGCCATGCGCAGACCCGCCATGCAGGCATGCAGGCAGATGTGCCCGCCGATCAGGCGCGGCAGCTGATGGTGCGGGGCAACGGTGTCCGAGGGGCTCACCCTTCGTCGGCCTCTTTGTCCAGCGGCAGCAGGGTCTGGGCCTGGGCCTCGGGCAGGGCCTCGACCTGGCGCAGCGCACGCCCCATGGCGCGGCTGCGCACCTCGGCGCTGCTCAGGGTGTTGAGCACGGTCTCGGTCTGGGACTTGACCTTGGCCAGCACATCACCGAACTTGCCGAACTCGGTCTTGACCGCGCCCAGCACCTGCCAGACTTCGCTGGAACGCTTCTCGAGCGCCAGGGTGCGAAAACCCATCTGCAGCGAGCTGAGCATGGCCAGCAGCGTGGTAGGGCCGGCCAGCGTGACGCGGTGCTCGCGCTGCAGCACCTCCATGAGCCCGGGGCGGCGCAGCACCTCGGCGTACAGGCCCTCGGTGGGCAGGAAGAGGATGGCGAAGTCCGTGGTGTAGGGCGGCTCGACGTATTTCTCGGCGATGGTTTTCGCCTCGAGGCGGATGCGCGCCTCCAGCGCCTTGGCCGCGGCCTCGGCCGCCACAGCGTCGGCGCGCTGCTGCGCGTCCAGCAGACGCTCGTAGTCCTCGTTGGGAAACTTGGCATCGATGGGCAGCCACAGCGGCGTGCCATCGTCGGCCTTGCCGGGCAGGCGGATGGCGAAGTCCACCACGTTCTTGCTGCCCGGGCGCGTGGCCACCTGGGCCGCGTACTGGTCCGGCACGAAGACCTGCTCCAGCAGCGCCGCCAGCTGCGCCTCGCCGAACATGCCGCGCGTCTTGACATTGGTCAGCAGGTGCTTGAGGTCACCGACGCCAGCGGCCAGGGTCTGCATCTCGCCCAGGCCCTTGTGCACCTGCTCCAGGCGCTCGGCCACCTGCTTGAAGCTTTCGCCCAGGCGGGTGTGCAGCGTGGCCTGCAGCTTCTCGTCCACCGTCGCACGCATCTCGTCAAGCTTGGCCGCATTGGTCTGCTGCAGCTGGGCCAGCTGCGCGTCGAGCGTCTGGCGCATCTCGCCGATACGCCGTGCATTCGATTCGCCCAGGGCCTCGAGGCGCTGGGCCAGAGTGTCCGACAGGGTCTTCTGCAACAGCGCAAGCTGCTGGCCGAAGGCGTCGATCTGCGTGTTCTGCGTGCGCGTGGCCTCCGCCGCCTGCTGCACCAGGGTCTGCTGGAAAGTGGCCAGGTTCTGTGCCAGTTCCAGCCGCGTGCCGCGCGCCGACTCGGCGATCTCCTGGCGCAGCTCACGCGTCAGGCGCTCGTGGCCGGCGAGCAACTCGGCGCGCAGCGGCTCGCTGCCTTGCGCATCCGTGCGGCGCAGCACGAGTGCCAGCAACAGCACCAGATGCAGCACACCCAGCGCTCCCAGGATCCAGAACATCGTTGAATTCAAGGCTTTACCTCCAGACGCCATTGTCGTGCAAGCCTGGCCCTACAGATTGCCGGGATGCAGGGGCGCACGCGCCTTGCGGGCTATACTCGAAACGCATCGACCGGTGCATCGGTCCACCGTCCACACGCCCTCTGTACGCCCCGGCCTCGCAGGCCTGATCCGGGCAGACAGACCCCGGCTTCCGGGCCAGGCTCTCGCATCACAAGGAGACGCGATGATCGATCTCATGCTCAACTGGTCCGAATGGATCAAACCCTCGGCCGGCCTGCCCACCGTGCAGTGGGCCCTGCTGCTGGCCCTGGCCGCCGCGGCGGGGCATCTGCTGCAACGCTATGTGGGCCTGCCCAAGGTGCTGGGCTATTCCGTCGTCGGGGCCCTGGCCGGCTTTTCGGGCTACACGGCCGCGACCTGGCCGCTCGATGGCATCGCCCAGTTCATGGTCGAGCTCGGCCTGTCCATCGTCCTCTTTGAAGCCGGCGGTCGCCTCTCGCTGCGCTGGTTCCGCCACAACCCCATGCTGCTCGCGCAAAGCGTGGGCGAGGCCGTGGCCACCTATCTGCTGGCCTGGTGGGTGCTGATGCTCTTCGGTGTGGACGAGGCCCTGCACATGCCGCTGGCCCTGCTGCTCGTGGCCTCCTCGCCAGCGGTGCTCATGCGCGTGGCCAGCGATATCCGCGCCAGCGGTCCGGTGACCGACCGGGTGATCACCCTCGCCGCGCTCAATACCTTCTATGTGCTGGCCCTGGGCGGCGTCATGGCCCGCCTGCTGGGCCGCGAGGAGGCCCGGCTGGCCGACGCCTTCTATCCCGTGCTGCTGCTGGTCGTGGCCTCGGTGCTCGTGGGCGCGCTGCTGGCGCTGGCGCTGCGCAAGGCGTTGCAGATCATGAGCCCGACGAGCGAGAACACGGCGGTGCTGCAGCTTGCGCTGATCGCTGCCGGCACGGCACTGGCGGCGCACTTCGGCGGCTCGGCGCCGCTGGCGGCCCTGCTGGCCGGCATCCTGCTCAAGACCCTGCATCCGCGTCCCTGGTCCTGGCCGCGCCAGTTCGGTACCGCCTCGGCCATCCTGACCATCCTGATGTTCGTGCTGGTGTCCATGGCAGCCGCGCAGGCGCCCTGGAACTGGCAGGCCTGGAGCCTGATCGCCGCACTGGTGCTGGCGCGCGCGCTGGCCAAGCTGGCCGCCATTGGCCTGGGCGGCATCGGCAGCGGCGCCAGCCCGCGCCAGGCCCTGTGGACCGCCGGCGCACTGTGGCCCATGTCCGCCGTGGCCCTGCTGCTGGTGTCGCAGTTCGCCGAGTTTGCGCCCGCCATCGGCGTCCCGGCCGCTGCCATCGCCCTGCCGCTGATCTTGCTGATGGAAGTACTGGGCGCACTCATGACCGTGCTGGCCCTGCAACGCGCTGGCGAAGCCGGACGTCCGCCCGCCACCCGCCGTATCAAAGTCGAGGGAGACCCCACCGATGCCGCTTGAACCTTTCAGCCATTCCGAGGCCCTGACCCTGGGTGTGGAGCTCGAGCTGCAGCTCGTGAACACGCACGACTACGATCTCGCGCCCTATGCCGACGACATGCTGCGCCTGATGGCCAAGCGCCAGCTGCCGGGCAGCGTGGTGCCCGAGATGACCTCGAGCATGATCGAGATCTCCACCGGTGTCTGCCACTCACCCGCCCAGGTGCGCGAGCAGCTGGGCCTGATCCGCGATGCACTGGTGCAATGTGCCGACAAGCTCAACATCGCCGTGGTCGGCGGCGGCACCCACCCCTTCCAGCAATGGCATGAGCGCCGCATCTACGACAAGCCGCGCTTCAAGCAGCTGTCCGAGCTCTACGGCTACCTCTCCAAGCAGTTCACCATCTTCGGCCAGCACGTGCACATCGGCTGCCCGGACGCCGACAGCGCCCTGCTCATGCTGCATCGCATGTCGCGCTACATCCCGCACTTCATCGCGCTGTCGGCCTCGTCGCCTTTTGTGCAAGGACACGACACGGCCTTCGACTCGGCACGGCTGAACTCGGTGTTCGCCTTCCCGCTCTCGGGCCGTGCGCCCTTCGTACTGAACTGGAACGACTTCAACGCCTACTTCGACAAGATGACGCGCACCGGCGTGGTCAAGAGCATGAAGGACTTCTACTGGGACAT
>JAIERT010000222.1 GCA_019746735.1 Burkholderiaceae bacterium
CGGTCACGGTGGAGGCCTTGACCTTGTCGATCAGGCCGCTCTTGCCGTGCGTGCCCTTGTTCCAGGCGTCCATGGCGTTGAGGATGGCGTCTTCCTGGTGGATCACCAGCACCGGGCCTTCGATCCGGGGCTCCAGATTCGGACCGGTCACGATGACGGCGATCTCGATGATGCGTTCCTTTTCGGGGTCCAGTCCGGTCATCTCGCAGTCCAGCCAGACCAGGTTGAGATCAGATTTCTTCAGTAGGGTTGCGTTCTCGCTCATGGCGTGCATTGTCGCCGATGACCTAAACTCGACAGCCATGACCAACGTCTCCGCTTTCAACCCCAGTCTGGCCCTGACGCTCGTGTTTGCCGGCGTCCTGCTGCTGGGCCTGCTCACCAAGTTCTGGCTGGCCTCGCGCCAGGTGCGCCATGTGGCCAGGCACCGTGCCAGCGTGCCTGGCGCATTTGCCGACACCATCAGCCTGGCGGCGCACCAGAAGGCCGCTGACTACACCGTGGCCAAGGTGCGCTTCGGCCTGCTGGAGACCGCCGTGGGCGCCGCGGTGCTGCTGGGCTGGACCCTGCTGGGCGGGCTCGATGCGCTGAACCAGGCCCTGCTGGGCTGGCTCGGCGGTGGCATGATGCAGCAGCTGGCCTTGATCGCCGGCTTCGTGCTCATCGGCGGCCTGATCGAGCTGCCCCTGTCCCTGTACCAGACCTTCGTGATCGAGCAGCGCTTCGGTTTCAACAAGATGACCTGGAAGCTCTGGCTGATCGACCTGCTGAAATCCACCCTGCTGGGCGCGGCCATCGGCCTGCCCATCGCGGCGCTGATCCTCTGGCTCATGGGTGCGGCCGGCGGCCTGTGGTGGCTCTGGGCCTGGGGCGTGTGGATGGGTTTCAACCTGCTGCTGCTGCTGATCTACCCGACTTTCATCGCGCCGCTGTTCAACAAGTTCCAGCCGCTGGAAGACGAAGGCCTGAAGGCGCGGGTGACCGCGCTCATGCAGCGCTGCGGCTTTTCCGCCAAGGGCCTGTACGTGATGGATGGCAGCCGCCGCAGCGCGCATGCCAACGCCTACTTCACCGGCTTCGGCGCGGCCAAGCGCGTGGTGTTCTTCGATACCCTGCTCAGCAAGCTGTCGCCCGGCGAGGTGGACGCCGTACTGGCGCACGAACTCGGCCACTTCAAGCACAGGCACATCCTCAAGCGCATCGTGACGATGTTCGCGCTCAGCCTGGCCGGCTTCGCCCTGCTGGGCTGGCTGGCGCAGCAGGCCTGGTTCTATGCTGGCCTGGGCGTCACGCCCAGCCTGCAGCTGCTGGTGCCCACGCTGGGCGCCACGCAGGCCATGCCCAACGATGCGCTGGCCCTGCTGCTGTTCCTGCTGGTCATCCCGGTGTTCAGCTTCTTCATCACGCCCCTGCTCTCGCGCTCATCTCGCCAGCACGAGTTCGAGGCCGACGCCTATGCGGCCCAGCAGGCCGATGCGAAAGACCTGGGTAGCGCGCTGCTCAAGCTCTACGAGGACAATGCCTCGACGCTGACGCCCGACCCCGTCTATGTGGCCTTCTACTATTCGCACCCCCCGGCCGGCCAGCGCCTGGCGCGGCTGGGCACGGCATGAGCACTAACGCGCGCCGGCCCCTGGGCCCGACCGAACTCGTGACCGAGCTGGCCCGGCACCCGGGCTGGGGGCTGCAGGGCGACGGACCGGAACTGAACATCGCACGCCGCTATGAATTCGGCAGCTATCCGGAAGTGATGGCCTTTGCCAACGCGGTGGCCTGGATGGCCCAGCAGCGCGATCACCACCCGGACCTGCTGGTGAGCTATCGCCACTGCACGGTCAGCTGGCGCACCCATGATGCCGGCGGCATCACGCGCGTGGACTTCGAATGCGCAGCCGCGGTCGATGCGCTGCGGGGCGCAGCTTGAGCCAGACGCCCGAGCTCGACCGCGGCCTGGTCGTGGCCAGCCACGGCCGTCATGTGCTGGTGGAGACACCCGAAGGCCGGCAGCTGATCTGCCACCCGCGGGGCAAGAAGAACCAGGCCGTGGTCGGTGACCGCGTGCTCTGGCTGGCCAGCGAGGATGAGGGCAGCATCGAGAAGGTGGAGCAGCGGCGCAACCTCTTCTACCGCCAGGACGAGATCCGCACCAAGAGTTTCGCGGCCAACCTGGACCAGGTGCTGATCCTGATCGCGGCCGAGCCCGAATTCTCCGAGAGCCAGCTCGCGCGCGCGCTGGTGGCCGCCGAGGCCGAACGCATTGCGCCACTGATCGTGCTCAACAAAAGCGATCTGGCCGAGCTCTTCGCCCGCGCCTGGGCACGCCTGGAGCCGTACCGGCGCATGGGTTACACCGTGCTGCCGCTCAACCTCAAGGCGCAGGGCAGCCCGGCCGAACTCGTCGCCCTGCAGGCGCAGTTGCGTGACAAGGCCACGCTGGTGCTCGGTCCCTCGGGCGCGGGCAAGAGTACGCTGATCAACCGCCTGGTCCCCGGTGCCCAGGCCCAGACCGGCGAGATCTCCACGGCGCTCAACTCCGGCAAGCACACGACCACGAGCACGCGCTGGTACTGGGTGGACGATATGCGGCAGACCGCGCTGATCGACTCACCGGGTTTCCAGGAATTTGGTCTGCAGCACATCGAGGCCGCACAGCTCGCCGGCCTGATGCCCGACCTGCGCGCGCATGCGGGCGAGTGCCGCTTCTACAACTGCAGCCATCTGCACGAACCGGGCTGCGGTGTGCTTGCCGCGGTGGATGAAAAGAGCGGGGGCAGCGGAATCAGCCCGTCACGCTACAGAATCTATAGCGAACTGCACGCCGAGCTGTCGCAGGCACCACGCTACTGAGACACCCTGGGCCAAGCCGATCAGCCGATCAGCCGTGCGACCGTCAGCAGGGCCAGCAGCAGCATCCACAGCACCACCGAGCGCCACACCAGGCCCACGATGCTGCGCAGATGCGCCAGCTGCGGCTCGAACCGCGCCGAGGCCGCCGGCATCTGCTCCTGGGTCTCGCCCTGGGCCATGGCCGTGGTGCCCAGGCGCACATTGATGGCGCCGGCCGTGGCCGCCACGATGAGGCCATCGTTGCCTGCGGGACCCTCGCTCTCGGGCAGGGACTCATAACGACGCCAGTTGTCCACGGCGTCCTCGAAGCTGCCCACCACCGCGAAGGCCAGCGCCGTCACGCGCGCCGGCAGCCAGTCCACCCAGTGCCAGGCACGCGCGGCGGCGGCACAGGCGGCCTCACTGACGGCTGGCGCCTGACGGCGCGCGACGTGGGGCCAGTAACGGGTGACGAACTCGGCCAGCCGGTAGAGTACGGCGCCGGCCGGCCCCAGCCCCAGCACGGCCAGCACGATGAACCAGCTCAGCACACCGAAGACATGGCGATGGGCGGCCAGCACGGAAAACTCAAGCACGTGACGGATGATCTCGCGCGGCGGGAGCTCGCTGGCGTCGATCTGGCGCCACTCGGCCAGCAGGCGCCGCGCCTCTACCTCGTCACCGCCCTCCAGCGCATCGCGGATGGCCGTGAAGTGATGGCTGAACTGGCGAAAGCCCAGGGTCACGTAGAGCACCGCCACGTTCCAGAGCATGGCCAGCGGCCAGCCCACGAAGGTGCAGAGCAACCAGTAGATCCCCAGCGCGATCAGGGCGGGCAACACCACGGCCACGGACCAGGCCAGCCAGCCATGGGACGTTTCACCGGCATCGAGCTTGCGCACCACCCAGCGCAGCCAGCTGCGCATGCCCGCATGCACCGCATTGCCGCGTGCCAGGGGGCGCGCCTGCTCGATCAGCAGGGCCAGCAGCAGGGAGAAGAAACTCATGCCGCGATCATAGCGAGGCGACAGTCCGACGTGCGACCCTGTACCCGCCTCAGGCTGCCAGGAAGCGGTAAAAGTTGCGCAACATGCCCGCCGTCGCCCCCCAGATATAGCGCTCGGTGGCGCCGTCCTGCCAGGGCATGGAGAACCATTCGCGCCGCACGCCCTCGAATTCGTAGGCGTGGCGGCGGTGGTGGGCCGGGTTGAGGAGGAAGGACAGGGGGACTTCGAAAATATCGGCCACCTCGCCCGCGTTGGGCACCAGCGTGAAGCCAGGGCGGACCCAGGCCACGACCGGGGTGATGACGAAGGCTGTCCCGGTTGTGTACACGGGCAAGGTGCCCAGCACGTGCACGTAGTCGCGCGCCAGGCCCACCTCCTCCTCGGCTTCCCGCAGGGCGGCATCCACCACATCGGCATCGGTGTCGTCGACCTTGCCGCCGGGAAAGGCGATCTGGCCCGAGTGGTTGGCAAGATGGCTGGTGCGCTGGGTCAGCAGCAGCGTGGGTTCGGGCCGAGCCACCAGGGGCACGAGCACGGCCGCCTGGGCGGGCTGACGCTTGGTAAAGCGTGGCTCGGCACGCACCTCGGGCTGCCAGAGCGGCGGTGCCGTAAAACGCTGGCGCAGGGCCTCGGCCTGCAGGCGCTCGGCGGGCACGGCGGGCAGGTGACTGTCCACGCCAGCGACAGGTACCTGACGCGGATCGAAATTGGGCAGCTTGGACAGAGGGGTGATGTGATCAGCGGACGACATCGGTGGGCACAAAAAAACAAAACCGCCCGGGCGCAGGCGCGAGGGCGGTTGAGGGTCTGGAGCGGCTGGAGCTTACGCGGCAGCAGCCTTGCTGACCAGCTTTTCCTTGATACGGGCGGACTTGCCGCTGCGGTCGCGCAGGTAGTACAGCTTGGCACGGCGCACGTCGCCGCGGCGCTTGACTTCGATGCTGGCGATCAGCGGGCTGTAGGTCTGGAAGGTACGCTCCACGCCTTCGCCGCTGGAGATCTT